>JAKJAB010000001.1:4074-11194 GCA_022707725.1 Chloroflexota bacterium
ACACCGAGCAACCGCCTGGAACCACCTGGTTGGTGAAATACAAGTGCTGTCCATCACGAGACCATTGCAAGGCTTGTGGAATCGTGTACCCCATCAGCCATTCCGCCCATCCGTCCACAACGACCCATTCGAGGGTCCCTTTTGTTTGGGATACTTTCAATTGCGCGTAATAGGTTTCTGCATCGCTACCGGTTGGGAGTTTTACGGTTGTCTGCGCGTTCCAGCGTCCATCTGGGGATACAGAAGACCAGGTCTGTAGTTCGAACTCTGCGGCGCCTGGCGTTGCTGTCGGCCTCTCTCGCGCCGGTGCGCTCGACGGCCTGACGGTTGGCATGGTTGTGGGCGGCGGCGTCGCTGTAGGGGCTATCGTTACGGTTGGTGTTTGTGTAGGGATTTCCACAGGTAAGGTATCCGTCGTCGCTGTAGGTGAAGGTCCAGTGGCCTGAGTACATCCCACAAGCAACAGAAAAAGCATCATCGTTGCCAAAGCCTGTTGTCTTCTCATATCACCCTCCTTCGCTTTAGCGGTACGGCGCCCATGATTGAACAGGTTTTGCAGCTTCGAGCAACGCCGAAGTGGAAAACCCTTTGCTCTCCACGGCTAAAAACAACCCGGTGCGTATAGGCATTTTTGGCGCAGAGTTCCCCCCGGTTCCCTCCTTCACTCAAGCGAGCCGTAGACCACACCGGTAACTATAATCGAAGGGGACGCCCTGTCAATCTCAGCAGCGCTTTCGTTGTGACAGCGTGATTTGCCGGACGTGAGTTTTGCCACTTGTGCATTTTCCCCATTTTTAGATACAATACGAACCATGCGACAAAAGGATCATCTGATCAGAAAATACCAGACTATTTCGGAGGACATCTATGACTGACAAGAAAACCGTCCCTGCGGACATCGACATTGCTCAGGCCGCCGCGATCCGCCCGATCCGCGAAATCGCCGCGCCACTGGGGCTGACGGAAGACGACCTGGAACTGTACGGCAAATACAAGGCCAAAGTCCACCTCGACGTGCGCGAGAAGTTCGCGGCGCGGCCCAACGCAAAGTACGTCGACGTGACCGCCATCACCCCCACCCCGCTCGGTGAGGGGAAAACGACGACCACCGTCGGCTTGACGCAGGCGCTGGGCGCGCTCGGCTACAACAGCATCGCCGCCATCCGCCAACCGTCGATGGGGCCGACGTTCGGCATCAAAGGCGGGGCGGCCGGCGGCGGCTACAGCCAGATCATCCCGATGGAGGACTTCAACTTGCACCTCACCGGCGACATCCACGCGGTCAGTGTGGCGCACAACCTGTGCGCCGCCGCTATCGACGGACGGCTGCATCACGAAGGCCGTTGGAGCGACAGCTATTTCGAGAAAATCGGGCTGACCCGGCTCAACATCGACCCGTACTCCATCACCTGGAACCGCATCGTGGATATGAACGACCGGGTGATGCGCAACATCATCGTCGGCCTGGGCGGCATCGAAGACGGGCCAATGCGCCAGACGGGCTTCGACATCGCCGTCGCCAGCGAGCTGATGGCGATCCTCGCGCTTACCACCGGTCTGGACGACATGCGGCAGCGCATCGGACGCATCGTCATCGGCACGGATACGAAGAAACACCCCATCACTGCTGAGGACCTGGGCGTGGCTGGCGCGATGACCGTTCTGATGAAAGACGCCATCATGCCCAACCTGCTGCAAACGCTCGAGGGACAGCCGGCCTTCGTCCACGCGGGGCCGTTCGCCAACATCGCGCACGGCAACTCGTCGGTCATCGCCGATCAGATCGGCGTGAAGGTGGGCGATTTCCTGGTCACGGAGTCGGGCTTTGGGGCCGACATCGGCATGGAGAAGTTCTTCGACATCAAGTGTCGCACGTCCGGTTTGATCCCCAACGTGGTGGTTCTGGTCGCCACGGTGCGCGCGCTCAAGATGCACGGCGGCGGGCCGAAGGTCGTCGCCGGGCGGGCGCTGGACAAAGCGTATACCCAGGAAAACCTGGAATTGCTGCAGCGCGGCGTCGCCAACCTGGAGGCCAACATCAAGATCGCGCGCAAGTTCGGCATCCCCGTCGTCGTCGCCATCAACGCCTTCCACACCGATACCGAAGCCGAGTGGGCCATCATGCGTGAGGCGGCGCTGCGCGCGGGCGCGTTCGACGCCGCCGTCACTTCGCACTGGGCCGACGGCGGGCAAGGCGCGTTGAAGCTGGGCGAGGCGGTGGCCAAAGCCGCCGAAGAGCCGTCCGACTTCCGCTTCCTCTACGACGTGGCGCAGCCCATCAAAGAAAAGATCGAAATTCTGGCGCGTGAGGTCTATGGGGCCGATGGCGTGGATTACAGCCCGGAGGCTAAGGACAAAATCAAACTCTACACCGACCTGGGCTACGACAAGACGCCGATCTGTATGGCGAAAACGCACCTCTCATTCAGCCACGACCCGGCGCTCAAGGGCGTGCCAAAGGGGTACACCTTCCCCATCCGCGACATCCGCGCGAGCATGGGCGCCGGCTTCCTCTACCCGCTGGCGGGCGAGATGCGCACCATGCCCGGCCTGCCCAGCCGGCCCGTGTTCATGGACATCGACATTGTAGACGGCAAGATTGTAGGGTTGTCGTAAACGAGTGAAGAGTAAAGAGTAAAGAGTAAAGAGTGAAGGAAGGTAAGAGTCTTGCAACCCGCTACTCTTAACTCGCAACTCGCTACTCATTTCTACAAGGAGCATAACACATGACAGCACAACTCATTGACGGTAACGCAATCGCTAAAGCGATTCACGATGAATTGACCCTCGAGGTCGCGGCGCTGAAGGAGCGGGGCGTGACACCCGGCCTGGCGACGGTGCTCGTGGGCGACAATACAGCCTCACAGACCTACGTGCGGATGAAGCAGAAGCGCTGCGGCGAAGTGGGCATCTACTCGGAAGGCCACGAGCTGCCCGCCGAGGCTACGCAGGAAGAGGTCGAGGCGCTGGTGCGGAAGCTCAACGCCGACCCGGCGATCAACGGTATCCTCGTGCAACTGCCCCTGCCCGACCATCTGGACGAGGAGGCCATCCTTAGCGCCATCAGTCTGGAAAAGGACGTGGACGGTTTCCACCCCATCAACATCGGGCGGTTGGCGATGAAGGGCCGCGAGGCGTTGTTTGCGCCCTGCACGCCGGCGGGCGTGATCGAGCTGCTCGACCGGTTGGAACTGCCCATCAAGGGCAAAGAGGCGGTGGTGCTGGGGCGTAGCAACATCGTCGGCCTGCCGGTTTCGATGCTGCTGCTCAAACGCGACGCCACCGTCACCATCTGCCATTCGCGCAGCCGCGACCTGCCCGCCATCACCCGCCGCGCCGACATCCTCGTGGCGGCGGTGGGGCGCGCGGAGATGGTGAAGGCCGACTGGGTGAAGCCCGGCGCGGTCGTCATCGACGTGGGCATCAACCGCGTGGACGATCCGAACGCCAAACGCGGCTACCGGCTCGTGGGTGACGTGGACTTCGAGTCGGTCAAGGAGGTCGCCGGCTGGCTCACCCCCGTCCCCGGCGGCGTCGGCCCGATGACAATTGCGATGTTGTTGAAGAATACGGTCACAGGGGCGAAACGGGCGCTCAAGTAGACTCCCCGATCACCCTTAACAATTACATCGTCGGAAACAAGCGCAAAGGCAGGCTTGTTTCCGGCGACGTGTGTTATAATAGCCAGTCAACCCGATTCAGATAAATCGGGCCAAGAGAACAAACCCAACAAGGGCTGGTTTCAGCCCGCGGGGCTTTGCGCTTTTGGCGCGACGGCTTCAGCTTCGCGCCCCAGCCAAGGAGGGAGACGATGACCGAAATACACGCAAAACCCGTTGTGGCGATCATTGGCGCGGGACCGGCCGGTCTGTTTGGGGCCTACAGTCTCGTCGAACAGGGCGCGCGCATCGTGCTGCTCAACCGCGACATCAAACCCGGCGGCCTGGCCGAGTACGGCATCTACTACGACAAGTACAGCATCAAGGAAGGGCTGCGCAAGCAGTTCCGCAAGATTTTGGCCTCGCCAGATATTACCTACTACGGCAACGTCCGCGTGGCCGAAGACGGCGACGTGACACTGGCGGAGCTGCGGCAGATGGGGTTCGCTGCTATTATGGTCGCAGTGGGCGCGCAGGGGACCAAGCGACTCGGCCTGCCCGGTGAGGACCTGCGGGGCGTCTACGACTCCAAGCCGTTGATGTACCACTACAACGATCTGCCGCCGTACAGCGAACAGGAATTCACCATCGGCAAGCGCGTGGCAGTGGTCGGCGTGGGCAACACAATGGCCGACATCGCGCACTGGCTCACCCGCGACGTGCGCGTGGATGAAGTCATCGGCGTGGCGCGGCGCGGTCCGGCGGAGGTGAAATTTGCTCGCCAGGAGCTAACGTACATCGCGGCCAACTTCGACCTGGAGGCGCTTGAGGCGGAATTCGCGCGCGTGGCGGACCGGATGCACGCGGTAGGACAGAACCCGGACGAAGCAAAGGGTTTCCTCCTCTCGGCGTTGTCGCACAAGGTACTGGAGCCGGTCTCCACGACGCGCATCCACTTCCGCTTCCTCTCATCCCCCAGACGCATCCTGGGCGACGCCGAAGGTAACGTGGTCGGCCTGGAGCTGGATGACACGGAGCTGATCCTGCAAGCCGATGGCGATACCCGCGCGCGCCGCCTGGATACGCACCACGTGCTGGATGTGGACACCGTCGTTTTCTGCATCGGCGACCGGGTGAGCAACCGGTTCGGCCTGCCGGTGCAGTGGAACGAGTTTGTGAAGGACGAGAACCCGCGCTATCCGGTGGACCACGAGAGCTACGAGGTCTACGACCCGGAAGCCAACGCGCCAATCGAGGGCATCTTCGTCGCCGGATGGGCGCGCAAGGCCAGCAAGGGCCAGGTGGGACTGGCGCGCAAGGACGCCTACAACTGCGCGGAAGCCGTGATGCGCTACATCGGCGATCTGCCCGGCTATGATGCGGGCGCGGCGGAGAAGCTTGACGCGCGGCTGGCTCAGCTCAACAAGCCGTTGGTGCGTAAAGACGACTGGCGCCGGCTGGAAGCCATCGAGCAACAGAAGGCTGCCGAGTTGGGGGTGGAACTGTTCAAGTTCAAGAGCAATGTGGAGATGTTGGAGGCAATGGGGTTGAAGTAGACGTTTCTACCCTAACGCATTTTTCCACATAGCAGGCTCGAAATCCACCGCAAAAGGGTTGATGAAGCGCACATCCTCAATCCGCGCCCCAGGATTGAAATCCTCACTAAGGATTGTGGGAAGACCGTGCAGTCGGGCCACAGCCCATATCTGCGCATCCCAAAAGTGAAGCTGGTACAGCCGCGCGCCGCGTACAGCTTCCAGTACGACCTTTTCAGTCACGGGCAGCACCGGCCATTGAGAAACAAAGCCCCAGAGTTGCGCTTCAGCTTCCGCCATAGTCAAAGGTGGAACCAGTTTGCGCGTCACTGTGGCGAAAAACTCCGATAGCGTTTGGGCGCTGATCGCGCCGACTCGCACAGTGCGGATGTAGCTTAAAAGATCAATAGCGCGGCGCTGTTTGGCGGGGTAGGCTTGGTCATAGGCATAGACCAGCACGTTGGTATCAATCAGAACGTTGCCCATACCGGCTCAACCGCTCTTCGTAAAGTTCATCGCGCGTCCATGTACGCCCGCCGGAGACCGCCCCTTGCGCATAGCGTGCTTCCATGAAGGCCAGTGTCTCGTCCCAGGCTTTCTGCGCCTGTCTTTGCCGTGCGGTTTCGGATAACAGCATGTCTATCGCCTCCTGAATGATGTCGGCCTCTGTCGTGCTACGTTCCGCCGCAAGACGCTTGATCTGTACATCCTGTCGGGATTTCAGGTAGACCTGCCTGCGAACCATCGCTGCATCGCCTGCCGTGTTCTCCGCCCAGTTCGATGCGGCGCTTTCTCGCACCCTATTCTGCGTCATATCGGCGTAAGCACGCTCCAAATCAGGATACGAGATATGTGGACGAACAAGGTCTTCGATGAAATTGCTGATTTTGCGTGGGCCAACGACGCGATACAGACCTTCATAGACTTGTTCATCTATGGTAATGGTTAATTTCCTTTGCGCCATAGCACTCCTCACAGAACTACACGTGTTTTACACGTATAATACCACGATTGTCTGAAACCGTCAACGCTATCACGAGGATAAACACTGGAGGCGCTCCGGTTGAGCGCCTCCAGGTTACGGTTGACTAACGAAGGTTTGTCATCGTGCGAGCAATCTACTCCTCCACCACAAACTGCCCGCCGTCGCTCCGCCCAAACACCTCCGGGAAGTACATCTGGGACGCCGTCGTCGGAATCACGTTGAAGGTCCCCGGGACGCTGGCGCGCATGATGTAGCTGTACTCGTAAGTCCCGCGCGGCAGGTAAGTGGCGAAGAGCGCCACTTTCTCGTCGCGGATCTCCGAGTGCGAGAACCACCACCACCCCCAACCGTACCAGCGATACCAGGCGTCTTCTTCTTCCAGGGTGAGGTTGTGTACGCCGGGCCGCTCGCCGACGACGCTCGTGGTGTTGAGGGTGACGTCCACTGCCTCGCAGCCCGCCGGCAGCGGGTCTTCGAGCATAACGTAGTGCAGGTCGGTGGGCGCGACGACAGTGAGTTTCACGCGAATCACGTCGCCGACCTGCGCGCGGTCGATGCGAACGTCTGGGGCGTCCACGAGGCTGTACTGCCGCGCGACGACGATGCCGCGATCCAGCGCCTTCACCTGATCGACGGGCAGGAAATAGCGCAGGTGGGCGGTGTAGTAAAGCTGGCCTTCGCCGGTTTGCCCGCTTGCGGCGGGTAGGCGCTCGATGAACAGGCGGTTGCCCTCTTCCACCAACAGTTGCGCAATAGCGACGGTGAGTTTCCGGCTTTCTGTGATATTGTCCCTGTTGTAGTCGTCCTGTAGCAACGTCTCGCCGTTCAGCGTGACCCTGTAGCTGAAGTCGCCGCGCAGCTCACCCGTGGCGCGCATATAGGCGACCAACCCCATCAGCGACCACGCCGTAGACTGCGTCGTGCCCCAATAGCCTTCCTTGCGGACGGCCATCAGCCAGCGCGCAACGTTGGGCAGCAGATCGCTCTCGGGGTTGTGGCGG
>JAKJAB010000001.1:11221-39584 GCA_022707725.1 Chloroflexota bacterium
TCTTCCCAGTGCGTACCGGTAGCGCTGTAGATCGCGGCCCCGTTGAGGTCGGAGAGCAGCGTATCCACGCGGCTGCGCATACCCGGGTCGAGCAGGCCGAAAGCGACCGCCAGTATCGCCCGCCCGTAGTGGTCCAGCAGATGCCGCTTCTCGAACAGTTGCACGGCGCGGCTCAACTCGCCGCCTTTTTCCGCGTCGCCCACCAGGTTGACGTACTCGCCCAACACGTAGAGTTGGTACGCCAGACGATTGGCCTGCCAGTGCGTCGTCCTGTCGGTGACGGAGAGCAGGCTGGTGCGCAGGTAGCCCGCACCCTTGCGGAGCACGTCGGTATCCACGGTGAATCCGGCGCGACGCGCTTCAAGCATCCCCTGGAGCACATAAGCGGTGACATAAGGATTGCTCTCGTCGGACAGCCACCAGCCCCACCCGCCGTCGTATTTTTGTTGCGCGTAGAGACGTTGCAGCGCCACGCCGACCTGCTCGGTGAGTTGCGCTTTGAGTTCGGGCTTCGCCAGATTCATCTCCTGCAACGCCTGGTAGGTGAGGACGTTGGGCAGGAAACGGCTGACGGTCTGCTCGATGCACTCGTAGGGGTAATGCTGCAAGTAGTTCAACGCATCCGCCGTGGCGCCGGTGAGCGAACCTTCCAGTTGCACGGTCAACTCGCCCTGCGTGGGGTCGAAGTCGCGCGGCAGTGGAACGATCTCCTGGCGCAGCTCCGGCCCGGCGAGCCGCCCCGCCGTGCCCACGACCTCCGGCGTCGAATAGCGGTAGATGGGGAGGGTGTCCTCGCGCCCATCATAGTAGCCGTCGCCATAGGCCTCCATCCGCACCATGACTTGCTCTTCGGGCAGCGCCGTGACCGGCCACACAACCTTGATCTTGTCGCCCGCCGGGATGTTCACAACCTTTGTCTGACTTGCTTGCGCTGGGTCATAATCCAACGCCAGTCCTTCGACGGTCAGCGTCACCACGGCGGAGACCGCCGCGCCGGTGTTGTTATGCACGATGGTCGCAATCTCCGCCCGGTCGCCCACGACGAAGAAGCGCGGCAGCACGGGACGCACGAGCAGGTCGAGCGTGCTCAACACGTCCACCTCGCTGCACCCGACCAGCGTCTCGGCGGTGATGCCGCGCGCCTGCATGCGCCACGTCGTCAGATTGTCGGGCAGCTTCACCTGCACCCGCGCGCGCCCGTCCGTGCCGGTGCGCACGACCGGGTCCCAGAACGCGGTATCGGCAAAGTTAGTGCGGATGAAATTGTCGCCGTCGCCGCCCCCGCCGCCTTTCGCTTCGGGTGCGAGTTCGCGGTTGTACGCCTCCATGGCCACCGCCAGCGCCGCCGACGTGCGCACGCCCAATCCACGCTGGCTCCAAAAGCGTTCCAGCAACGTCGGGCCGGTCTCGTCGGCCAGCGCCAATACCGCCAAATCGGCCATCCGCAGCGACAGCTCCGCCTCCACCGGCTGCCCGGCGTGATCTGTCACCAGCACGTCGTAGATCGCCGTCTCGCGGGGCCGGTAGTACTTGCCGCTGTCGATCGTCCGGTTAGGCGTAAGGGTAATCGTCAGTTCCTTCTCCTCGGTGGAAACCGGCAGCAGCACCGTCCCCATTTTGAACGTCGCCAGCGCGTCCGGCGACTGCGCGGACCCCTGCACGATGACGACGGAGACGAAGATGTTGGGAATATGCGCCTCGGTGATAGGGATGCGCAGGACTTCGCTGTTGCTGTACAGTTCGATGACGGCGGTTTCGAGGATGTGCCCGCGCTCAATCGTCACCAGCGCGTTCACCGTGCCGCTGTACGGCGAAGGGATGAGGATTTCGGCCACGTCACCCACCGCGTAAGTGTCTTTGTCGGTGATGAGGTCGATGCGGTTGTTGCTCTCCTGCCGCCAGTACGCCGCGCGCCCGCCCCACACCCACACGTATGTGCTGCTGCGGATAACATTCCCGCGCGCATCCGTGCCCGTCGCGCGGATTTTGTAGCTGCCCGATGACGGCGGTGTGAAGGTTGCCACTGCCTTGCCATCGGCCTTCGTCGTCACGGTCGTTGTGTAGATGGGGATGTCTTCCACGACCCACGTCCAGTAGAAATTGCCGTCCTCAGCCTGCTGGCGGACGTTGTACCAGCGATGTTCCATAAACACGACTTCCAATTCCCCGGCTGCGACGGGGGCGCTATCCCAATCCACGGTGAGGACGTCCACGCCACGCTCTTCGCCGGCTTTGGCAATGCGTCCTTGCGGAGCCAGGCCGATGTAGAACTCCCCCTTGTGAACGATGGTTGTCGTGCGGTTGCTCACGTATTGGTCGTTGATGTCCGTCACGTTCGCCTCGATGGTGAACCGGCGGCTGGTCAGTTCCCCGGCGATGTCGGCGGGAACGTCGAACACGGCGCGGCCCTGGTCATCCGTCGTCGTTTCGCCGCTGGCGATGAGCCGCCCGTAGCTGTCGTAGCCGCCCCAATCGCGCTCCCAATCGTAATCGGTCCAACTGTAATAGGGGCACTTTTCGCCGCGCGGACACCGATAGTTGAAAGCATAGTCGGCGCTGAGGACGTTCCAGTTCACCTGCGCGTTGGCGACCGCCCCGCCGAAGTAGTAGCTGGCCTCGACGGAGACGTGACCGGTCTCCCCGTTGAGATAGGCGTCGCGGTCGGTCGCCACAGCGACCTGGAACTCCGGCTTGCGATACTCGGCCAGCGTGAAACTGGCGCTGGTGTAGAAATTCCGCTTCGACTCTTGCATTTGGATGTAATACGTCCCCAACGGCGCGGCCTCGTCAAGCGTCAACTCGCCGAAGAGCGTGCCCATATCGCTCAAGGGCAGGCGTTCGTTGTAAAGCTCCTTGCCCTGGGGATCGTCAACCCGCACGGTCAATTCCCGGATATCTGCCGGAATCGTGTAGTTGGCGTCATCGTCGGCGCGGACGATACCCTTGAAGTAGACGGTTTGGCCCGGTCGATAGAGGGGCCGGTCGGTGTACAAATAACCGGCGTAATCGCCCGAACCGTAATCGGCGTTCACGTCGAAGTCCCACGGGCTGATGCCACTGTTCCAACCGTTGAACGCCACGGCGAAGTCCGCGTCGCCGGGCTGTCCAGAGAACGCGAAGTAGCTGTCCCACAACTCTGTTTTGGCATGGGCGGCGCTCAAACAGACGCCGTCGCTGTCTGTCCGGCCTTCGCTGCGCCAGCCGGGGCCTGGGCCCGCGAAGCGGAGAAGCAGATTGGGAATTGGGGCGCCCGTCGCCAGGTCGGTAGCCCACACGAGCGATTCGGTGCGCGCCTGCTTGAGGGTCAGATTGATGCGCGAGCGGATGAAAACGTGCTGCTCAGGCCGTCTAGGCCTACCGGCTGCACGCGCCTCCGGAGCGCTTAGTCTGAGCAAGTAAATGCCCGGCGGTAGTTGTTCGTTGTCCGCGCCTTCTACCATATCCAAGCGGGTCAAACGGTCCGCGTTGCGCGGCGGATTGACCGGGGTAGACCACTGGCGCACCAGGTCGGCAGCAGCGGGTTCGAAATTGTAACGGTAATCGTAATCGTAGTTATTGTAGAAACGGATGAAGTCTTCCACGCTGAGGCGGTAGAGTTCGGCATCCAGCCGGGAGACATTGCGATACCCCGCGTAAATGGCCGTATCCGTGTAGGCGTCGAAGGTGCTCAGTTCGGCGATGGTGTTGAGCGTGACGTAAGGGGGTAGATCGCCGGTCGTAAAGCGCAGTTGCAGCGCCTCGCCCAACGGCATGCCGTATTTATCCGGCGCTTCACCGCTGAGCGTGAGATTGTAGACCGTCGCCGGTTCCAGGCTCGCGGAGATGCGCAATTCCGTATCGGCTTCTGCCCAGTACGTGTACACCGAGGTCGGTTCCGGGATGATGCGCACGAAATCCATCAAACGCTCCTTCTGCATCGGACTGGCGAAAGTTATCTGGATACTATCGTAAGGCTGGATGTTCGTCTGGCCGTTTCGGGGCGAGGTGGAAAGCACATGCGGGTCTTTGACGGTATAGAAGCTCCACGTATACCGCTGCGGTATCGTTGCGCTGCTGCTGCGGGCGCGCGCTGTGTCGGCGATAGCGACAGAAGGCCGGACGTTTCGCGGCAGCGGCGCAGCGGGGACGAAGGCCATAGTCTCCTCGGCAATGGCGGTTTCTCCACCGGCCCAGCGGAACGTTCCCGCAACCGGCTGGTCGGCGATCTTCAACGTAAACGCCGCTTCGACCGAGGCGTGATCCATTGGCTGGTTGAAGGTCACGCTGATGACCGCGTTGGGGGCAACGTGCTGTTCCACAGCGTGCGGCGTCCAGGTGAGGGGCCGCGGGCGTTGCGTGGAGAACGTCCACGTGTAATCCTCCGCCAAGGGCGAGCCGGACGTATCGCTCAGGCTCGCCGCCACGCGCGCAGTGTAAGCGGTCGCCGGGAGAAAGCCGCCTTCAGGGTAGAAGCGGTAAATCGACGTGTTGAGCCACTCGCCCTTTCCTTGCACCGGCGGTGCGAAGGTCAGCGGAGTAGGCAAGCCTTCCTGATCGCTAATCGCTGTCAGCGGCACGACCGGGCGGTTGAAGACGACGGTAACGCTCGCATCCGGCGCGACGTCCTCGCTATCGGGCGCGGGCTGCACCTCGCTGACCACCAGATGTCCCGCCGTCTGGAAGTTGAAGGCGATGGGGTCGGCCAGCATTGTCCCTTCGGCGTTGCGCGCCGTCGAGTCCACAGTGACGCGGTAACTGGCGTCGCGCGCCAGCGGTTCCGCCGGTTCGAAGAGAAGTGTGCGGCTGTCGGTCCAAGCCAGCTCGCCCTTGACGGACGGCTCAATCGCAAACGCGGCGGCCACGCTGCCGGCGTCCATCGGCTGGTCGAAGATGAGTTCGATGGGCGCGTCGAGCGCCTGCGCCTCGCCGGTTTCCGGCGCGCGGAAGAGCAGACGTGGGGCCGGGTACGGCACACTGGGCGTAGGCGACGCTTCCGGTTCTCGCGTATCCGTCGGCGCGGGCGTGAGGGGAACCGGCTCTACAGTCCTCGTAATCCACTGGCATGCCGTTGATAGCAAGGCCAACAACAGCACAATCGATATCCAACGCATGGAGAACTTCCGCTTTTTCATACACGCCTCCGAAAAGAAACTACGAATGTTGCTTAAGGGCTGTTCAGTGCTTGAGCAACGGCACGAAGCCGGCCTGTGCGAAATGATGATCTGTTGTAAGCGCCTTTGTAATCTTGTGTTTTTGCATCAAGGCGAAACTGACCGCGTCTACTAAAGACTATGTCTTGTCCGGTCGTGCTTTCAAAAGGTCCCAACCGGCAGTATCAAGGGTCTGATCAACATAGACAATATGCACGTAAGGGGCTGCTTTGAGTATGTCAATGTAGTGAAAAAGCGCTGGACGGGGAACACGCAGAGGACGGTGAAACAGCGCAATGAATTCAGCCAAGACATAGTTGGTCGTGATCAGCGTGGCGCCTTCGCGCTCCAGGTTGTCGAATATATGCAGCGCCGGAAGATGATATGGCTCTGTTTTGACAAACAGACTGGCCCAACCCGCGGTATCAACAAAAACCTCAGTCACTATGCAAGTCCTCGTCTAGAGATTCGGTCAGATAGGCATCATGATGTTCGGCCACACCAACCACATCGCATTCCAATGTCCCAAACAAGGCTCGCAAGGGATCTGATGATTTGTCCGTTTGCAGGGTATCGTAAACCAACTCGTGCTGCACGACCGCATCGATCCACTTCAGGATCATTTGCGCCGGCTCAGTTCCCTGAACTTTTGCCTCTGCTTCAGGCCAATCATAGGTTTTTTCGGGTATCTGTAACGTGACGAGGCGTTCCATAGGTTTCACCTCCCTCGTTTTTACCCATTGTATCACAAATCTGCTCTTACGGCCCTTCCCCACCCTCTTCCGGCGTGAGCGGCGCAAGGTCGGCGAGCGTCTGCTGCCAGGTGGGCGTGCCGGGCGCGTAGCCGGAGATGCGCACCAGCGTCCCGATTTCCGCCCAATCGAACAGCGTCTTGGCGTCGCCTTCGTCCATAATGATGCAACCGAACGAGGCCGGATAACCCAATACGCCGCGCGAGAGGCGCGTCCCGTAGTGGGTGATCGGCAACTCGTGGATGCCGTTGAAGAAACCCTCGTCCTCTTCGTAGACGCCCATAAAGTACGGCATATCCAGTTGCCAGCGTTTGGCAAACGCTGCTTCCTCTTTGAACAAAATCTGGAACTGCCCCGGGATCGTCGGCGTGCGCGAAATGCCAGTGGAGACGGTAAACGTATACACTTGCGTGTTGTACTCGAAGACATACATGCGTTGTTTCGGCAAGTCGATCTCGATGCGCTTGCCCGGCGTGAGCGGATAAGGGAGCAGCGCGTCGATAGAGGGAATGACGATCTCCTGTCCGATGTCGATGGCGCCAGGATCGATGTCGGGATTGGCACGCTCGAGTTGGTACCGAGGCATATTGTGATTGTAAGCAATGAGCGAGAGCGTGTCGCCGGGTTCCACAACGTAGATGCGATCCGGGTGGCGGACGCGCGCCTCGGCGCGATGTTGTCCGTTGTACAGCGCCGTGAACACGTTTTTCAGTGTCGGACCCATATCGAGCAATCGTTCCTCGCCCACCTGCGGCGCGACCTCCTCCAGCCATACCTTGACTGAGATAGCATCCACATACAACCTGATGCTCTGACCTTCGGTGCGCGATTCAAGCCAGGCGGCGACGCGCTCTGGCGGCGCGGCAAATTCGGCCCGGTATCCGCCGGGCAACTCGTTTTCCAGCAATTCTCCCGTGAGCGGATCATCGACGACGAGAGTGAACGGCTGCGCCAGCCACGCCTGCGCCTGCGTGCGCGCCGGTTCCGGGGCAGCGACTTTCGGCGGGACGGCGACTAGCGACAACTCGACCGAGGACGCGCCTTCCGTCAAAGCACGCAGCACACGGGCGACGGCATCCTCCACGTCGAGGCGCTGGCCCGGCTGCCCGTCCGTCGCAACGACGCGCCCACCATCGAACGTCAGGCTGGCATCGACCGGCGCGCGCTCTACCGCCGCGATTCGCGCTATAGCCTCGCGCACTCGCGCCGGGTCAGCCGGGACGATGACCGGCGCGACAATCTCATTGTGCTGGCGCAAGCCGGCGAACAACGGCGCATCCCCGTTGGCATCGCGGCCCACCCTGTATGCAGCCTGCGCCGTCGCGCGGATGTCGTAACGCTGCCCCACCTCAGCCCAGGTGACGCGCCACGTCTGCCCGGCAACTCGTACATCCACGCCTGCCGTCTCCGGCGCGGGCAGCCCGCGTGTGAGCGCCGCGACGGCCTCATCGACCGTCAGACCGCTCACGTCGATAGTCTGCACGTGCACGCCGGGCAAGATCGTATCCGCCGGGTGGCGCAATGCCAGCCACGCCGTCACCGCGAAGATGACGAGCATCAGGACAAGCAAACCCGCCAGCACACGCATAGCGGTTTTCATTAGCTTTGTAGATGGTTGATGTGATGTTTCACTGTTCATAAAGTCACCGCGCTATGGCGCCACGATATCAGTTACCACTCACTGCACTACGTCAACTGTAACATGAAGTCACCCGGATGTAAAGTCCTACACCTCCGGGACGTCCCGCTCCAACAACGGCCGCGCGTCGAACCGCCGGCGAAGAATGGCGACGAGAAAAACGCCTGCCGCCAGCAGGGCCGCCGCCCCCGAACTAATGAAGATGACCGGCAGCCCCAGGCTATCGGCGAGCAATCCACCAAGCGGCGTGGTGATGAGCGGCGCGAGGCCGCGCGTCGCCGCATTCATCAGCGATTGGAGGGTGGACGTCCACGATTCGGGCGCGCGTTCGTCGATCAGGCTGACGTTCCCCACGAAGTAGAGCGCAAAGCCCATGCCCTTGAGCATCGCAAAAGCCAGGATCAGCCAGGGCTGGCGCACCAACCCGTAGCCCAAGAAGGCGATCCCAACGAGTCCATAAGCCAGCGAAACAGCGACCGGTTTGCCAAGTTTGCGGAAGATCGCCCCGCTGTAGTGCATCACCGGCGGTTCGGCAAGCGCCGAAAGACCAAAGAGTGCGCCGACCAGGAACTGGCTGCCGCCGAGACGATCCATGTAGACGCCGGAAAACGCCCCATACATCCCTTCGGCGACGCCGATTAAAGAGACTGCCGCCAGAATCGCAACCAAACCCTGATCGCGACGCACATTGCGCAAGGTAGGCGCGTTCGCAGACGCATCGACAGGCGCAGCCGCCATCTGACGATCCGCCGGAGCGCTTTCTTCCAAGCCCGTCGCCGCCCACAACACGGGCAAGGTCAGCACGCTCGTCACGATGAACATCGCCTGAAAGCCCCAGCGCTCCCACAGTGCGCCACAAACCAACGCGGCAATGGCAAAACTCAACGACCCCCACAGGCGCAGCTTGCCATAGTCGATGCGGTGACGGGTCGCCATACGCGCGATCATGCCATCGCCGATGGACATCATCGGACTGAACAGCAATGCGCGCAACAACGACAGGACTAACAAAGGCGCGAATGTGCGTGGGAAGATGAAGAGGATGAGCAGCGCCCCCGTCGCTCCGATAGAAACGAGTAACATTCGCTTCTGCCAGCGTCGCCGGTCGGCCAGCAGCGAAAGCGCCGGACCGACAAACAACGACATCAGTGGGAGCGCGGTCGAGAGGATGCCGATTTGCCAACCACTGAGTCCCAGCCGGGCAAAATAGACGTTGAAGAACGGCATCTGCGCGCCCATAGAAGCCCACAAACTGAAGTAGTAAATCGAGGCGCGCCAGTACGGACTGCGTTGGGAAGTACGAGTTATCTCTGCCATAGTTTTTCGTAGACGCGCAAGAGCTGGCGTCCGGTTCGACTCCACGAGAAGTGTTTGTCCGCGCGCTCGCGGAGGCGCGCGCCAAGCCGCGCTGCGCCTTCAGGATCGTGCAGGATCGCGCGCAAGGTCTGCGCCAATGCCTCTGCGTCGCCCACAGGTGAGGCATAGAGGCCCAGATTGTTGAGATATTCGCGGCTCACGGGCGTGTCGTAGACCACCACCGGCATCGCCATAGCCATGTAGTTGAGGATTTTGCCACTACCCTCCGTCGCCGAAATCTTGGGCGCGACGGCCGCGTCACCCAGCGCCAGGTGTGCGGGGATGTCCTCGTAGGGCATCTTGCCGGTGAAGATCACGTCCTGGTCGGTTAGACCCAGGTTGTGCGCGACTTGTCGATAGTGCTCCACCTGCGGAAAGCCCATAACCAGGAAGGAGACAGCCTCGCTCTGCGCCCGCATCGACGCGGCAGCTTGCAGCAGTTGCGGAATGCCCTGATAGTCGGCCAGCAGTCCCAGGTAGACGACGACCTGACGCTCCGGCGGAATGCCCAACGCCGCGCGCCGCGCTTGCCGCTCCTCCGGCGTGATGCACGCGGGAAACAGAAAGTCCAGATTGACGCTGTCGGGCAAAGGGTACACGGCCTCCGTGCGCTTGAAAACGTCGTCGAGCAATTCCGCGCTGTGGACAGTACTGGTGATGATCGCATCTGGCATTTCGACGATGCGCTCTTCCAGCCGCCGCCACCAGTAATAACCCGCGCTGTCTTTCTTCAGAAAGCCGTGATCGAGCATCTCGCCCGTCAGGCTGCCCTGGAAATCGAAGACCAGCGGGACGCGCAGCAGTGTGGCGAGCACTTTGCCGATCAGCGCGCCCTCGTGCAAATGCCCGTGAATGATGTGAGGCCGCCAGCGTAGCGCCGTCCACAGCGCCTTCCACGCGAGCAATACGTCGAAAGCGATCTTGTGCCGCGAGGAGCCGACCTCGTAATCGGAGCGCCAGGGGGTCGGCGCGCAACGCGCGATGTCCAGGCCAGGCAAATCCCGGCCCAGGTAGTAGGTGACGATGCGCACCTGCATCCCCTGCGCCTGCAATGCACGCGCCTCTTCCAGGATGCGAATGTGGCAGCCGTAGTCCAGGAAAAAGGACGTGGGGGCAATCATCAAAATGCGACGCGATTGTGAAGGCATAAGTGTTCGACGCCAAAGAGGGCGCGCTTTATCCTTTAGTAGCTATCCATTGCTTGCAACGCCGCCAATTCAAGGTCTTCTCCCGCCAGCTCGTGATGTCGGCGAATCAAGGCGACTGCGCGTGGTGTCGCATTGGCCTCTTCTGCCAGCAGCGCGCCCCACTCGGGATGCATCCGGCGGACGACGAGTCCACGGCGCAAGCCGCGCGGTTCGCCCTGGCTCCAACAGGCGGCTCGTTGCGGCGCGAAATGTTCTCCCAAAACGGCGATCACTCGATCCCACAGACGCGGCGGCGCCTGGATTTTGCCGACGTCGTGGAGCAACGCAGCGACGAGCAAGTCGGGGTCACTATGGCCCCGAGCCTCCAACGTCCGGCAGATGGCGATCCCGTGATGTTGTTCGGGGCGGGACATGCGTCGGAAAAGGCGCAGCAAGGCCGGATCGAGATGGCGCGCCGCATAAGCGACATCGACCGGGCGAAAGGAAGTCCAGAACGTCGTAAAAAACTGCGCGACCCGATACCGCACGCGCGCCCACGTCACCATAAACTCATCAATCTCACTTTCTCATAACGCAGTGAAGGTCTTTTTGTCATGCTAAAGATAGAGAGCCTTCACTATGTCCGATCAAGGAACGATTATAGCATAGTAGAAGAGAATATGAAGTTTAGTCGAATCACGTCACGGCAAAAGGATGGAGCTTGCCTGAGTAGGCTATGGAAGAACTGACGTTCTTCCGCACGGAAGGACCGACATCCTTTCGCCCGGAAGGATTGATGCTCTTCCGCTTTTGCTTATCGCTGGATGCGCAAAAGGGTGTTATAATGCGGGCACGAAGTCTCTACCTGGTTCCATTCATTGTCAGCAGATTGAGCAAATGAAGCAGATTTCTACACGACTGACCCGCGAAGACGTAGCACACATCGCCGCGCTGGCCCACGTCGCTTTGGGCGAGGCGGAACTGGCGTTGTTCCAGGAGCAGCTTTCGGCGATTCTGGATCACGCCGCGCAATTGCAAACCCTGGACACGGACGCCATCCCGCCGACAGAGAGCGTGCTGCCGCTGCGTACCGTTCTGCGTGAGGATGAACCCGGCTCCACGCTTCCAGTCGAAGACGCGCTGGCAAACGCCCCGGTCACGCGGGGCAATTGTTTCGTCGTTCCACCGGTGCGCTAAGGAAACAAGCGTGAGCGATCTCTACGATCTGACTATCCACGAGGCTCTGGACGCGCTGCGATGCGGCGACATCACGTCGGTTGCCCTGACGCAAGCGATGTTGGACCGCATCCTCGCCGTCGATAACACCCTTCAGGCTTACCTGACGTTGACGCCCGAAGCGGCGCTGGAACAGGCAGAAGCGGCAGATGTGCTGCGGGCCGAGGGCCGCGACGCACCGCTGCTCGGCATCCCCATTGCGCTCAAGGACAACATTTCCACGCAGGGCATCGAGACCACTGCGGGTTCCAAAATTCTCGAAGGTTATGTCCCGCCCTTCGACGCGACGATTGTGCGCAAACTCAAAGCCGCAGGCGCGATCATCCTGGGCAAGACCAACCTGGACGAATTTGCGATGGGGTCGAGCACGGAGCACTCCGCCTTCTTTCCCACACGCAATCCGTGGGACGTGACGCGCGTGCCCGGCGGCTCCAGCGGCGGCAGCGCGGCAGCAGTCGCGGTGGGTGAGGCGTTGGCGGCGGTGGGGACGGATACCGGCGGATCGGTGCGGCAGCCGGCGGCGTTATGCGGCGTGGTCGGCGTGCGGCCTACCTATGGGCGTTGCTCGCGGTACGGGCTGGTCGCGTTCGCCTCGTCACTGGATCAAGCCGGGCCGCTCACCCGCGACGTGACCGACGCGGCTCTGATGCTGCAAGTGATGGCGGGCCACGATCCCCAAGACGGGACGACGTGGCCCGAACCGGTCCCTGATTACAGCGTGGCGCTGTCGCCAGATGTGCGTGGGTTGCGCATCGGCATACCGCGTGAATATTTTGCCGAGGGATTGCAACCGGATGTCGAACGCAGTGTCCGCGAGGCGCTACAGGTGTTCGTCGAGCTGGGCGCGGAACTGGTGGACGTCCACCTGCCGCACACCGACTACGCGCTTTCGACGTACTATCTCGTCGCTCCGGCAGAAGCCAGCGCGAATCTGGCGCGCTTCGACGGCGTCCGCTATGGTTATCGGGCTGAGGGGCATTTCGAGACGATTGGCGACCTGTACGAGCAGACGCGCGGCGCGGGCTTCGGCCCAGAAGTGCTGCGACGCATCATGCTCGGCGCGTATGCGTTAAGCGCCGGTTATTACGACGCCTACTATCTCAAGGCGCAGAAAGTGCGCACGCTCATCAAGGGCGATTTCGACGCGGCCTTCACGAATGTAGACCTTATCGCCGGGCCGACGTCGCCGGTGACGGCTTTCCACCTGGGCGAGCGCACTGCCGATCCGTTGCAAATGTATCTGGCGGACATCTTCACCCTGTCGCAGGCGCTCGCGGGCATTCCGGCGATCAGCCTGCCGTGCGGCTTCGACGCGGACGGCCTGCCGGTGGGCCTGCAACTCGCCGCGCCGGCGCTGCAAGAAGCGCGCATGTTCCACGCGGCGTTCGCGTATGAGCAGGCGACAAAATGGTGGATGCAGCGACCATCAATATCAAAATGATTATCTCAACGGATTCAACGGAGTTTAACAGAGATTTCTCCGTTCGATCCGTTCAATCCGTTGAGGTTATTTTTATGAGGGGGGAACACAAACTATGAAACTCGTTATTCCTATGGCCGGTCTGGGCACGCGGATGCGACCGCACACGTGGACGCGTCCGAAGCCGCTGCTGCCGGTGGCCGGCAAACCGATGTTGGGCCATATCCTGGAACGCTTCCGTGATCTGCCGATTGCGGAATACATCTTTATCGTGGGATGGCTTGGTGAACAGGTGGAGGATTACATTCACGAGAACTACACGATCCCGGCGCATTTCGTCGAACAGGCAGAGCAGCTAGGACAGGCGCATGCCTTTTGGCTGGCGCGCGAGCACCTCACCGGCCCGGTTTTTACGATGTGGGTGGATACACTTTTCGATGACGTCGATTTTTCGGGACTGGACGCCGGCGGGCCAGATGGCGTCATCTACACCTACGAAGTGGAAGACCCACGCCGCTTTGGCGTCGTCGAGACCGGGGCGGATGGGTATGCAACGCGGTTAGTCGAGAAACCCGAATCGATGGACAACAGGAACGTCCTCATCGGCCTGTACTACTTCCGCGAAGGGGAACGGCTGGCGCGCACGTGTGAGGAGTTGATGGCGCGGCGCATCCAGACGAAGGGTGAGTACTACCTGGCGGACGCGATCAATCTGATGCTCGAACAGGGCGCGCGCATCCAGGTGCGCCCGGCGGGCGTGTGGCAAGACACCGGCAAGCCGGAAACGACGTTCATCACGCACCGCTATCTTTTGGAAAACGGCTGCGAGAACAGCTTCGAGACGCCGCGCCCCGGCGTGACGATCATCCCGCCGGTCTATGTTCACCCGCGCGCCGTCATCGAACGCTCGGTGATCGGCCCGTATGTCTCCATCGGCCAGAACGTGCAGGTGCGCGACAGTATCCTACGCGACACAATCGTCGACGAGGGCGTGGAAATCGACGCAGTGCTGTTAGAGGAATCGATTGTGGGCCGTTGGGTGCATCTCGCGGGCCATTTTCGCAAACTGAACATCGGTGATTCGTCAGTGGAGCTATAGACTGTCAGCCGTCAGCGACCAACCAGAGGCCATTCGCCGATTCGCTGATTCGCCGATTCGCTGATTCGCTCATTCGCCGATTCGCTGATTCTTGATTCTTGGTTCTTGAGGAGTGACTTAATGGAGCTTGATACTTTTGTTTCTAAACTCGCCAGGAGCATTCCGCCTTCTGGCATTCGCCGCTTCTTCGATATTGCGGCGACGATGGAGGATGTGATCAGTTTGGGGATTGGAGAGCCGGATTTCACCACGCCGGCGCCGATTGTGGAGGCCGGGATCGCAGCGCTGCAACGCGGCGCGACGCACTACACGTCCAACTCCGGTCTGATCGAACTGCGGCAAGCAATTGCCGCACATGTCCAGAAACTCTACGGGCTGAGTTATGATCCAGGCCAGGAAGTTCTGGTGACGGTGGGCGTTTCCGAGGCTCTGTACGTGGCAATGGCGGCGTTGTTGGATCCCGGCGACGAAGTTGTCCTTGCGGAGCCGTGCTTCGTTGCTTACGAACCGACGGCGATGATGGTTGGGGCGAAACCCGTGACGGTGGCCACCACGCCGGAGACGGGGTTTCAACTCACGGCGGAGATGATCGAAGCTGCGATTACGCCCAAGACGAAGGCGTTGTTTCTTGCCTCACCCAACAACCCCACCGGGGCCGTTATCAACCGCGAGCGGCTCAGCGCGATTGCCGCGCTTGCGACACAGCACAACCTGGTGGTGATTTCGGATGAAATCTACGACCGGCTGGTCTACGGCGTGGAGCACGTGTGCTTCGCTAGCCTGCCAGGGATGCGTGAGCGCACTGTCGTCTTGCAGGGCTTCTCCAAAGCCTACGCGATGACGGGTTGGCGCGTGGGCTACATGATGGGGGCGGAGACGTTGCTCGCCGAGATGCGCAAGCTGCACCAATACTTGATCATGTCCGCGCCGACGGTGTCGCAGTGGGCGGCGTTGAAGGCGCTGGAAGTGGGCGAGCCGTTCGTCCAGGAGATGCACGCGCACTATGAACGTCGCCGCAGACTGGTCGTGGACAGTCTCAATGCGATGGGGCTGGCGTGTATCGAGCCGCAAGGCGCGTTCTACGCCTTCCCGAACATCGAAAACACCGGGCTGGACGATAACGTGTTCGCTGAACGGCTGCTGCAGGAAGAGCACGTTGCCGTGATCCCCGGACGAGTTTTTGGGGCGTCCGGCGTGGGGTTCGTGCGGGTGTCGTATGCGACGGCTTACGAAAAGCTCGAAATCGCGTTGGAGCGGATTGCCAGGTTTGTGCAACGCACAAAGTGAATCCTATGGAATACGAAGCCGTCATCGGCCTTGAGGTCCACGCGCAGATTCACACGCGCGCGAAGATGTACTGCGCTTGCCCGGTGGTGGCGGATACAGGCGACGTGCCGCCCAACACGCGGGTTTGCCCGGTGTGCCTGGCGCTGCCGGGAACGCTGCCGGTCGTCAACCGGCGCGCGGTGGAGTTGGGTATGATGACGGGGCTGGCGCTCGGCTGCACGATCAATCCGGTGAACGTGTTCGCGCGCAAGTCATATTTCTACCCCGATCTGCCGAAGGGGTATCAAATCTCGCAGTACGAGCTGCCGCTGGCGGTGAATGGCGCGTTGGAAATCGAGACGGAAGCCGGGCCGCAGCGTATCGGCATCACGCGCGCGCATCTCGAAGAGGATACGGCCAAGTTGTATCACCAGGACGATGGATCGGCGCTGGTGGACTTCAACCGGGCGGGCGTGCCGCTGCTCGAGATCGTCAGCGAGCCGGATATGCGCACCGTCGAAGAGGTGCAGGCCTACGCGACGACGTTGCGCGAGGTGCTGATCTACCTGGGCATCAACGCGGGCGACATGGAGAAAGGCGAGATGCGCTTCGAGGCCAATGTCAGCATCCGCCCAAAGGGAGCGACGACGCTGGGCACACGCACCGAGATCAAGAACCTCAACTCGTTTCGCGCGCTGGCGGCGAGTGTAGCGTATGAGATCGAGCGGCAGAAGGCGGTGTTGGTAAAGGGCGAAACTGTCATTCAACAAACCTTGGGGTGGGATGAAGTTGCCGGAAACACGTACCTGCAACGCAGCAAAGAATACGCGCACGACTATCGCTATTTTCCCGAACCGGACATCCCGCCGCTGGAAATCACGCCGGAGTGGATCGAGGCGCTGCGGGCGCACGTGCCCGAACTTCCACTGGCAAAAAAGCGCCGTCTGATGGCCGAATACGGCATCCGTCCCTACGATGCGGCCCTATTGGTGGGCGACCCGCGGGTTGCCGACTATTTCGAAGCCGCCGCCGGGATCGCGCGCGCGCAGGGTGTCACCGGACAGGACGTTGCCAACTGGGTCGGCGGGGAACTGTTCCGCATTTTGAACGCTGCCGGTACGCCAATCGACGCCTGCAAGACGACACCGGAACGTCTGGCAACGCTGATCGCGCTCGTACAGCAGGGGACGGTCAGCGTGACGGCGGCGAAGACGGCGCTCGGCGCGATGTGCGAGACGGGCGAAGCGCCGGAGGATGTTGTACAGCGTTTAGGACTGACGCAGATCTCAGACGCCAACGCGCTCACGGCGCTTATCGAAGCCACGCTCAACGCGCATCCGGCGCAGGTGCAGCAGTATCTCGCCGGCAAGACGAACATTCTGGGATGGCTGGTGGGACAGGTGATGCAGGCTTCGAAGGGCAAAGCCAACCCCCAAGACACGCGGCGCTTGTTGCAGCAGGCGCTGGAGCAGCGGAACGCGGGATTGTAATTTCGCGCAAGCAGAATATTGGACCAAAACTGGAAGCTGGCAATTCATCGGAAAACGCCAACCTTCAGCGTATAACATAGATCACATTTAAGGAGAGTGTCATGGCAAAGCATGAAGAATTGAACCCTTTCGAATTGGCGCAGGCGCAGTTCGATCAGGTCGCCGAGCAGATGGGGCTGGAACCGGCAGTGCGGGAGATCCTGCGCTGGCCGCTGCGCGAGTTCCGCTTCCAATTGCCGGTGCGGATGGACGACGGCTCGATCAAGGTCTTCACCGGCTTTCGCGTGCAGCACAACGACGCGCGCGGCCCGGCGAAAGGCGGTATCCGCTTTGCGGCGAACGAGACGTTGGACACGGTGCGCGCGCTTGCCACGTGGATGACGTGGAAGTGCGCCGTGGCCGACATCCCGCTCGGCGGTGGGAAGGGCGGCGTGGTGGTGGATCCGTCCAAGCTTTCGACGGGCGAGAAGGAACGTCTGTGTCGTGTGTGGGTCGACGCGGTCTGGAAGAACCTCGGCCCGCGCATCGACGTCCCTGCGCCCGACGTAGGCTCCAACGCCCAGATGATGGGTTGGATGATGGACGAGTACTCCAAGCTGCGCGGCGAGTACGTGCCGGGCGTGATCACCGGCAAACCGGTGGGCGGGGGCGGTTCGTTGGGTCGCACCTCTGCGACCGGGTTCGGCGTGGTCGTCACCGTCCGCGAGGCGATGAAGCACCTGGGGATCGAACCGGCTGGACGCACGGCTGCAATCCAGGGGTTTGGCAACGTCGCGCAGCACGCGGCCAGGACGTTCATCGAGATGCTGGGCGGGCGAGTGATCAGCGTGTCGTGCTGGGACCGCGAGGACCGCAAGTCGTACACGTTCTCCAAAGAAGAAGGCGTGGATCCCTACTTCCTGCAAAGCATCACCGACCAGTACGGCACGGTGGACAAAGAGAAGGCAAAGGTCGCTGGGTATAGCATCGAGGATGGGGCTACGTGGTTGAACAAAGATGTGGACGTCCTCATCCCGGCAGCGGTGGAAGGCGTCATCACCGGCGACAACGTGCGCAATATCAGCAAGCAGGTGAAGATTCTGGCCGAAGGCGCTAATGGGCCGACCATGTTGGAAGCTGACGCGGTGCTCAAGGAGCGCAATATTTTCGTCATCCCCGACTTTTTGTGCAACTCCGGCGGCGTCACGTGTTCTTATTTCGAGCAGGTGCAGAACGATATGAACTACTACTGGCCGGAAGAGGAAGTGATGACGAAATTGGATCAGAAGATGTCGAGCGCCTTCAAAGCCGTTCTGGGGATGTCGCTGGAGAAACAACTGTATATGCGCGACGCGGCCTACTGGGTAGCGATTGCCAGCGTCGAACGGGCGATGCGGCTGCGCGGGTGGTTATAAATCGCGGCTCAGGCGCTCGATAACGGACAGCCCAATCCACAGGAACAAAAAGATGCCAGCGCCGGGCAATAGACACAGAAGCCCGGTAAACACGGCGGGCCAGCCGTAGACCAAGCCAATCACCACGCTGCCAATCAGCACCAGCGCGAGAATTGCTGCGATAGCCAGACGGCGCTCGGTCTGACGGCGATAGGCGCGTATGTCGGTGGGTTTGTGCGGTCCTTTAGACATTGACCTCTCCGAGGTTTGAAAAACCGGGATTTTTGCAAAAATCCCGGTTTTTTAAATGGAAAACGCGCCTACTAGTAGCGCAGCAACGCGCCGATGCGCGCGCCGTTCAACAGGCCGTTGTCGACGACTTCCACGGTTCCACCCTTCTCCACCGCCTGGCTGATGACGGCTTCGGCGGCGTCGGGGATCTCCACGATAGCGCCCTGGCAGAAGATGCATTTCTCGAGTGGCTGCGTCGTCAGGTATCCACAGCCGGTGCAGCGGTAGCCCGAGGCGTGAAAATCGTGCTCGACGACCAGAACCTGGGTGCGGCCTTCGTGTGTGGCGCTCAACGTTTGATCCAGCCCGATTACGCCGTTCATCCCCTTGGCTGCCGCCGTGACGACAGCCTCCACCAACTCCCGCCGTCGCGCATCCTCCAAAGCCTTGAGATGCGCGAAAGCAAGCTCTCGAATCTCAATATCGCCGGCCTCCATACCAGCATTGAACGTCCCCACGACGATTTCCTGAAGTTTTACGGGCAAAAGATCGCGGAACTGCGCAACGGTGTGCTCGGCGCCCGCCAGCAGCAAGCGCCGTGGATGATGCTTTTGACAAAAATCGGCCAACGCCGCCGCCGTGTCGCGCAGGTTGCGCTGCACCAACTCCGCCTCTTTGCGGCCCGAAGCCTGTGAGCCGCCGCGCATGCCCACCACCGAAGAGCCACGTCCCCGGCGGACATTGCGCACATCTTCGCCCACTGTGCCTTCCTGGGTAACTAACTCGCCCATATGGAACAAGAAGAAACGTCCGCCTTGCCGGTCCACCAGAGCGACGGCATAACGCCCATAGAAGCCATCCAGTTCCACCAGTGGCGAAATATAGGGTTTGCGCGCTGCCGTGATGCCGTTGCGCACTGGAACCGCTAACGGGAAAACGTACCATATCTTCTCGGCTTGGCGCGAGAACAGCACCAGACCACGCCCGGACCAGTTGTACTCCAGATCAACGTACCGCTTGACAGCGTTGATGTCGCTGTCATCGACCAAGCCCTCAACATGTTTCAGCATTTCGCGCAGCGCCAACCGGTACTCTTCGGCGGC
The DNA here is from genome assembly GCA_022707725.1 of Chloroflexota bacterium. Taxonomy (GTDB): domain Bacteria; phylum Chloroflexota; class Anaerolineae; order B4-G1; family SLSP01; genus DSWT01. The sequence continues at coordinate 30,443 of JAKJAB010000001.1, forward strand.
GTGCTGTGTGGGGTCAACATTCAAGTAGAGGCTCAAAATCGGGCCACTTGCTTCGATCGCGGCCAATTCTCTCAGCGATTTTTCATCGAACATAGTCTCTTCCTTTCTCCGAATCTCCGAACGGACAGGTATAGTTTAGTGACACAGCGCCACAACAACCGTAAGAGAACTTTCTAAACCGACATCACCTCCTCGTGATAAGATCGCTGCTCATTGAGATAAACACACACTGCGGGTGACATCTTTTCAGATGACCCGCAGTGTGGTTATGGCTATTTGATTTGAGGCGCCAACTCTACATTTTTGCATAAGCCCGCGCTCTATTCGCAAGTTCTCTGATAAACCACCGGCCAAACGTCAGTCGTTAATCGCACTCTCATTGTAGGGGTATTCCAGTCAGATGTCAAGTGCAATTATTCACTTTTTGAATTCCGTAAGCGCGGTTTTACGAAACTACAGGCAGCAGGGCGATGGAACGTGTTGCGCGGATGATGTTGTCACCCGCGCAACACAAACCCGGCCGTTGCCGTTAGGTGCAAATCCCGCAGCAGGTCAACGCTGGCGCAGTACCAGGGGCAAATACAAATTCGATTCGCCGGTCACCGACAACCGGTAAGGGCTAGAGAGGTTGTTTTCCTCATTCGATTCCAGAATCAGGCCCCAGGGTTGTCCTATAAGAATGCTACTGCCCTCCAAGTAGACTACATCAGCGTCGACCCGTGCATAAAAATCGTACTCACCGCGCGCCGGCGCGGTCAAGTAAAAGCGCACAACGTCCGATTCACCGGGTCCCAGCCGCCCGTCGAGCCACACGATGTGCTCAGGGCCGAGGTCGAAGCCGCCTTCGTGATCGAATATATCAGCAGGCGGCTGCCCGGGCGGCCTGAAGTATACCTCAACGGCGAACAGCTCGTATGGATCGCTCTGTGAGCCATCCCAACGTTGATAGATGGGGTCACGGCCCTGATTTGTTACCCTCACTGTGACCGTCAGCGGGGCTCCGGCCTCGATTTCTTCGGTTTCCGGCGAAGGCGTTATCACTACCGAATCCACCACCAGGTCCGGGGCATTAAGGAGGTCCCGGTCCACGGCTTCGTTATCCTCCAGTCCCACTTCGATGGTTTTATCGGTATGGGTATAGCCGATAGTGGCCCGGTTCTCCACTATCAACACCTGGGGCGGCGTGTCCGGCGCCACAATAGCGATGAAAGTGACCTGATCCGATTCGCCGGGCTGCAACGGGCCGCCCCGGAAGACGTAACTGTCGCCTACCTGCGTCCATTCCGGGCCGAACACCGGGGTCACGTATTCTGAAGGTCGTATCGTATCCGTGATGATAATCGTATCCAGCCCGGATTCGGAATCCGCCGAGTTGGTGTAGTAGATGGTATACGTCAACGTATCCCCCTTGCTGATCTCTAACACCCCGTCGCTTTTGCTAATCTGGACGTCCACGCGCGGGATCTGGGTCACGTTCACGCAGCCGCCAGCCGGGGTGCGTTTCGGCAACAATTGGCCGTTCATTTCTACTTGCACGTCGTTGCAGTACCGGTCGCTAACTATGTCATAGTCCGGGATAGCGCGGAAGGTCAAAGTGACGGTTTCCTCCGGTTGGATAGTTCCTAGTTCGCGCCATACCAACAAGTCTCGCTCACCTGGAATGATGGTCGGCGCTGGCGTCGTCCCCACCACGGCGACAAAGTTCAGTCCCGCCGGCAGCGTGTCCGTTACCACTACCGCTTGCGGCGTGTCTTTCTCGTTGAACAGGGTGAGCGTGTACGTGACCTCTTCGTCCGCGCGGATGTTGCCGGGAGTCGCCAGTTTATCGGCCAGCACCTGCGGTTTACCTTTCACGTAGACCGGCGTGATCCCCTCAGCGCCTGGCATCATCACCGGTTCACCGGTTGCGGCTTTCTTGGCCTCAGCAGAAAGGTCGCTGTAGTAGTATCCTTCGAACAACTCCGGGTCGGTCTTCACGTCAAAGATCAACTTGACCGCTTTGTTCACGGCCACGTAGCCAGGAATGCTCCACACCACGTCCTGCCCAACGATTTGCACCGGCGGCAGACCATCGATCATATGCGAGAACGTGAAACCGGCGGGCAATGTATCTGTGATGAAAACGCGGGTGAGGGTATCTTTGCTGCCGTTATACAGGGTCAGCGTGTACGTAGTTGGCTGCCCAGCCTCAACTCTATCCGGGGACGCTTCTTTGTAGAGGCCAATCCCAGAAATCACCCGTACCATAACGTGCTTGTCGTAGTCCTTATGCAGTCCTACGTGAATCGAAGCCGTGCCGGTAATCTGGTTGTACTCGTCGCCGAGGAATTGATGCGCCCGCGCTATAAACTTCAACTCCACTTTGTCGAGCGCCGGAATGTTGTCTATCCGCCACACCAGGGGGTGGTTCCGAGCGGTTCTGGCCCATCGACCATTCTGACGTATTGCCAGTGCATATCGCTGAAGCTCGGTAACACGTCGGTCACAACCACGTTCGAAACCGGCGCGCTGGTCAGGTTTTTCACCGTCAGTTTGTAGGTCACCAGCCCAAAGGGCGGCACCTGGGAAGGGGTCGGGCTCTTATCCAGTTCGATGCCCTGATTCAACGTCAGTGGCTGCGCCGAGCCGCTACAAGAGGTCTGAAAACTATCGTCCTCGACAAATTTACCCGCAGGCGGAATGCAAATGCTGGAGTCTGGCAGCGAAGTGACCTTGGCTATAAATCTGTCGGTGTAGGTTTTGCTCCAGCCGTCCTGCTCGAACAGCGGGGCGCGCACGTGCAGAGTGATTTCAGTGCGCCCTCCGGCCGGTACGGTCAGATTGCGCCAGATGTAGAAGCCGGCGCCAATTTGCGTCGGAGGAACGCTGCTATCGAGCACCTCGAAAGGACCTATGGGCTTCCCGGAGATGGCTTCCGCCAGCGGGAAAGTCCACTCTAACTCAACGCCGGTCAGGTTGCCAGACGGCGCGGTACGGTTGTCCCGTATGGTCAATACGGCCGTAAACACTTGCCCCACCGCAACCGGGTTGGGGTAGAGCTTTTGGTACAAAGAGTATTTCGGCAACACGCAAATCGCCCCAATTCTGTCTTTGTCGTCACCCACTCCCCATGCGCCGGGCGGTGTAATCCACGACCAGAGGTCGCTTCCGCGCTGGGGGATAACGCCTTTGCTGGGCGTCTCCAAATCCTTACACCACTTTTCCTCAAACCCATACCCTGTCATGCGCGCCCGGAAGGAATGTTCCCACGCGGCGCCCTTCGGTTCCAGTCGAAACGGCACCGGTAACGTATACTCATAGACCCCGCCGCCGGTGACGAAGTCTGTCGTCCCTTTCGCGTTGCTGTCCAGAATATCCGAGAATTGCGTCAAGGTAAATACGTTGCGCGGAGAGATGTTAAAGAGCTGCACCGTGTACGTTAGTACGTCTCCCTGCACAACCTGTTCTGGAAAAGCTGTCTTGGTGTAGCGAATTGCTGGCTCCGCATTGACTTTCTTTTCGACCAGACAAATAGAAGTCTCAGAGTTGTAACCATAGACCTGGTTCAAAAAGTCCTTGCCTACCCACGTAGGCACAACCTTGTATATCACGTTAGCCGTCTTTCCGGGCGCGAGCGGGCCGCTCAAGACATTGTCCCATTGATAGATGTTCTTACCCGGAATTGCGTCTACGAGCGTGGGGGAGGCAGGTGGAGTGGAAACCATACCGGCAAATTCCAGAGAGGAGTCCATAGTGTCGGTCAAAACCAGAGGGGGATTAATGGCCGTATCCCCCACATTTTCAATGCTAATCGTATACGTGATCTCACTGTCCACAATTTGCGTGGTGGGGTCTGCGTTTTTCTTGAGGATCAACTGCGGCGTCACCGACACTTCAGCCAGTTTGTTTTCGTCGTGTCCCGGGTAGATTGAACCTTCCACAGTAGCAGTGACGGCGTTGGTGTACTTGAGCGCTTTGCAATCCTTCGCAACCGGCGTCTGCGGAGACACGTGAACTTCAAAGACTGTCTGAATAGCGCCGTTGGCCGGCACGCTCACATTCTCCCAGCGCACTATAGAATTTTCCGTCGAAACCGGCGTCCCCAAGTCGCCGGTTACTATCCGCTGGAACGTGAAGATATTGGGAACCTGGGACGACCTCGGCAACCCGTCTTCCAACACGACCCCGCTGAGCGGTTCATCGTGTATAGGATTATAAAAAGTCAGCGTATAGGTGATGACCCGGTTGGGGAAGGTCGTGGTCGCGCCGGCCGGCGGCGTCCCCGTCTGCACCGATTTGTCAAACGGGCTGAGGATTCGCACCTTGTAATCGCCCTTCGCCGCCGCATCTCGGAAAGGCATCGCATCGGCGTGGGCCACTAAATCCTGCCATTTGCTGGTCAGGTCTTTCTTTCTAGGCCCATATACCGTATCGTGCGGCACACGTGCCGCCAGGGTCAGGGTAACCTGCTCGCCGCGGTGCAGGACAAAATCGTCAGCAAACGTCCACGTGACCGCCCCGTTGGTCTGGGTAATCTCAACGTTGGACGCACTCGCCCCGGCGCTTACAAACGTATTTTGCAATTCCGTTGGCAACGTATCGCGCACCTGTAAATGCTGGGCCGGATAAGAATCGCTGCGCACATCCGGTGCGGCGTTTTGCAGCACAATTGTGTACGTGACTAACCGGCCTACCCGACACAACCCATTCCCGGCCGCCTCTCCCACGGCGCTGCGCGTCAGAGTCAACACTGGCCCAACGATCTGCGTTGTGACCAGCCCAGCGTGTTTTTCCCCCACGCCTGGAACCCCCGCGCTCACCGTATTCTCCACGGTGGAAGGGCCAATCACTTCCCGCTTTGACGTTCCAGGAATTGGCTGGTAGTTGTCTAACGCCGGCTGTAACGTGATGGGCACTCGTGCGGTGATCACAATTTTCACAATGCTGCCGGCCGGCACGGAATTGAGATAAAACACCGTCTCGGCGCGCCGGTTTACCGAATTGATCTGATGCGTCTTAGAAATAACGGCGCCTGGCGGGGTAACGGTATCCCCCTCGTAAAGCGCCAGAATGCCATATCCCCACAGTTTGGCGAGGTCTTGGGGCAGCTTAGTTGCCCACGTATCCTTGATGGTGATCCCGGAGATGCTGCTTGACGTCCCGTTGGTTAAAACCAGCGTGTACGTGATCAGATCGCCGGCAACTGCCGAGTCCGGCCCGGCCTGTATGATCTCTAAATCCGCAAGAACGTTCCGCTCGGGCGCCGCGAGCTGAGCGCCGTGAGCCGAATAGGTCAGCGCCAGGGAAAAGAGGCCCATCAAAACCAGGGCCAACACTGGCGTCAATATCAATAGCCTTAGAGATTTCTGTTCTGTCCTCATTTTTCCTCCATAGATAGCTTGTTATCTGTTCTTACATTGGGGTGAGAAGATGTACGAAGAGTGTCACACAGGAATAGGTCAAGAAATGCAAACGACGTGTTCCCTTTACACCCAAGATTATATGATAGAGTTATAATACTGTCAACAAATCAAAGAATCGCACAAAAAGCGGGACAGGGTGCTTTCCTTTTTCTTAATTTCGTGCTAAAGTGAGTTAACGCAATTAAGGTAAGGAGGTCGAGTATGCTTCTACGGTTTTTAGTCCTGGTAGCATACGTTGCAGCATTCGTCGCGCTGCGCACGTATTTGCGGGATCACCCTCCACGCTTCGAAGGCGATTTTGTCTATGAATTCGAACGGCTAGGGCATGCGTTGGTACGGATGTTTGGGTTGTTGTTGTGGCCGCTGCCCGGTCTGCTGTGGATCGGAACGATGCGCTTGCCTGCCGGGATTATCATTATGCTGAGTCTCTTCATACCGCTCGATATCTTTATCATTTTCTTTACTGTTAGTGGTGTACTTAGACCTCAAACAAACTCAGTCGCCAGTAGGTTATTCTCGTGGATGCCAGCCATTTTCTCCGTCTTTTTCACACTGCTCATCTTGCTGATCTTGCCCCGTTATACGTTCTCGCTCTGGCAGTTTTTGGTCTTCCTGGCGTTTGTAACCTTCCCTCCGATCCTGGCGGTGCTTTTTCTGGTGTGGGTTGCCTCCTGTGTCGTTCCCACCAGTCCCGACCAACCCAGACGCTGGTTGCATATCGTCCAGTATTTCACGGGCTTCTTCACTACCTTTCCCAGACCAAGTTGGATAGTCGAAGATGGCGAAGCTAAAATGCGCATCAAGGGCAATGCTTTCTATGGCGTTGGCCCCGGTTGGCTGATGACCGAACCCGAAAATCTCGTCGTGCTCAAAGATGGCACAAAGATCAAGCGCCTTGTGGGACCGGGGGTGTTGTTCACCGAGCCGGCGGAATCGCCGCACCAGATCATCGACCTGCGCAACCAGATTCGCGTCACGCGCGTCGATGCCCGCACGCAGGACGGCATCGAGGTCAACCTGCCCATTTCATCCCTGTTTCGGGTCGATCCAGGATACAAAACAATCACCCTCGAAAGCCTGGCCGCTCAGGAGCCCTGGCCCTATCGGAACAAACGCGATATCTACAAGATCATCTTTCATGAGGAAGTCGACCCTACCGGCAAGACACCGCTGGAAGCGCACCAGGTCCGCCCCTGGGATGACATCCCGCTCAAGGCCGCGGTCAACCGCGTCAAGCAGGTGATCCCCGAATACAGCCTGGAACAACTCTACAGCATCGGCCCCGGCACAATCGACCCCAAAACGGGTAAGGTGGTTCCCGAGACCGGCGATTTGACCCGGCCCCGTATCGCCGCCAGGGTACGCGAGACGGTGAAAGCTACCGTCGAACCGCTCGGCTTTCAAATCCTTGGCGGTGGCATTGGCAATAAAATCGTCCCCACGAATCCCGAAGTCGTCAAACAGCGTGTCGCAGCCTGGAAGGCCAGCTGGATCAGCAAAGTGAGGGACTGGCAAACCGAAGCACAGGTCCAAAACCTCAAAGACTTCTCGCGCATCCGCAGCGATGCCCGTGTTGAATTGCTCTCCGAAATCCTGCAACAAACGGCGATGAAACTCGAGGATAGAGAGAATGCCAGTCGCTATCTGGCTCACCATTTGCTGGAAAATCTGCTTCACCTGGCGCGCAATTCGCAGGTGCGGGAACTGCTGCCCGAAACTGCTCTACCGACCTTGACCCAATTTCAAGAACTGACAAAGGGAGAGTAAGCGATGCATTTGGAAGAGTACGAATCCCCTAACCTGATGCTGCTGTCAACCATCGTGTTGATCGCTTTCCTGGCCTTTACAGTGGCACTGTTCGTCATCTTCTACTTTGTCAGTCCTCCCGCTGAACACGCCGGGCGTTACCTGTTGAACCTGTTTCTGCTCAGCGCGGCGTTTGGCACTTATCTAGCCATCGCCGTCTTCACCGTACTGTATTTCCTGGCGCCGCAGTTTCTGGAGCATTTGTGCGATCTGTCACGGGAAGATGCCCAGCAGTTGAGTTTCCATCTGTTCGTTGGATTGCCCCTTGAGCCGCCGCGACGCCCGCTGCTGCGCATCCAGGAAGGCCATACCATACCCGACGGCCCGCTTGTAATGTACATGGACAAGGTCGGCGGGCCGGGTTATTTCAGCATCGCGCACGATAGCGCCGTCGTCACCGGCAAATTGGGAAAGCTGCGGCGCGTCCTCGGGCCTGGCTTTTACAGAGCCGAACCCTTCGAGAAAGTCTGGGATGTCATCGACTTGCGCCCTCAGCGGCGCAGCCTGCGTGTCGAGTTTATGACCACGGACGGGATTCCGGCCTATTGCGATGTCGAAATCCGTTTCCAGGTCGCTGGTCCCAACAAAGCGGATTTCTCCTATCCGCACGAAGAAAACGTCTCCCCACAACCTTACCCCTTCGATCCAGCGGTCATCCTCAAGCTGGCGACGGCGAAGTACGTGCGGAGTCACGAGGGCGCCGGCCGTGTTCAGGATTGGCGCATCGGCCTGGTCCATGGTCTGTTGGATGGCACCCTCCGGGATATGCTGGAAAGGTACAGCCTGGACCATTTCTTCAATCCACGCTACTGGGCGTTACAGAGCGAGGGAGCGGTCGACCAGGCCTCGCCCCCACCGGAGAGACCGGTGCCACTGCTCGATATCCAGGCCAGGGTCGAAGAGGCCGTGAGGAGGATCGCTGCGGATCGGGGGATCGTTGTTGATATGGTGCAGTTAGGGCCGGTACTGCCGGAGGAAGAGGCCATCTCAAGTCAGTGGCTGGAATTCTGGCAGGCCAAGGCGCAGCGTCCGGTGACTGCCTACAGCCTCTCCGAAGACGCCCGGCGACGCCAACTGCTGGAGAAGACCAGCGTGGATGCGCAGGTTGAGTTGGTGACCAGCATGTTGAGCAAACTCCAGGATTTGGACGCACAGAAAAGCGAGGTTCCGGCGCAGCTCATCGTGATGAGTTTCATGGACGTTCTGCGCACGATGTCGGACCGGGACCCTGCCGTGCAGTTGTTGATGTACCAGCAGGCTGAGAGCCTGATGCGCATCATCAACGCCATTCAAGCGGACAAACCGCCCTTTACCATAACCACGTTACCATCGATATCGCCGTCTGGAGCAATCACAAATCAACGCCCGAAAATCTGATTCACGATTTGGAGTAATGAGTATGCGTATCGTATCGATTCCTGTAGGGTTGACACCACACCACCTGTTGGCACTGCGTGGCATATCGACGTTTATGACCGATCAATTGACCGGTTCGATCAGCCAGAGGATTGATGGGGGACGCTATGACGAGGTTGTTACGGCCACCGAACAATTATTCCCCACCGCGCGCAGCGCGCGCGATCCAAATGCCCAGGCGTTGGTGTACCTGCACCAGGCAGAGGCGCTGTACCGGCTGATGCGTCTGGAAGAGGCGCTGGAACATACACAGCAGGCTTCGATCTGGCTGCGCTCTGAGGTCACGCAGGTAGCGACCTATAACCGGGCCGTATCGCTGTACTTCGAAGGGCTATTGCACTTCATCTTGCGCGCGGATGTCAAAGCTATGCCTGCCTTCAATGCCGCGCAGGAAGCCCTGGTGCAAAGCGAGCGGTTTTGGGATTTCGAACAAAACATCATCCGCAGTACCGCCTGCCGGACTCTGGCCCGGTGGATGTCCAGGTTGTTGAATCTGACAGGAAGCACACCGGCGGGGG
>JAKJAB010000001.1:39594-42517 GCA_022707725.1 Chloroflexota bacterium
TGATCGTCCCGGTGTACGAAATGGTGAACCGCACGCTGACGCTCGTCGATGCCGTAGCGGTGACACCATTCCTGGTGCAATTGCCCAAAGAGGCGCTCGACGCCTATCTACCGGCAAACTACATGCCTTTGGAAATCGAGGCGATGCTGTTCCTCCAACTCTGGCCCGACGTTCATTATCTGGCCTTGAGAATCTTGCATAAAGGCGAACTGGTGCGCCAGAGCCAGGTCGGCGATATTCTCTTGATAGAAGCCACCTCGCCGGTCTCGCCGCAGGAGATCACGCTGACCCGTGACATGCCGTTTGTGCGCCGCGCAGACGGAAAAATCATCTTCGGCCCCTATGAACAACAGGATGAGATCTTTTCTGGAATTCCGCGCCTTTTGATCAAAAAAGGAACTAAGCTATGAACACAGCAGAGCATCGCGTCCTGGTCATCGGCGCGGCCAGCGCGGATGTCAAAATCTACCCGCGTGATCAGACGGTGGAACCGGCTTATTCCAATCCCGGCATCATCCGCTGGGGATGGGGCGGTGTGGCGCGCAACATCGCCGAGAACCTGGCCCGTCTGGGAGCCGAGGTCCACTTTGTCACCGCCGTGGGCGACGACCAATTGGGCCGCCTGCTGCTGCAACCCTTGCATGATTTAGGCATTCACACCGACGCCAGCCTCAGCGTCGCCGGGAAACCCACTTCGACCTACGCCGCCCTCTATTACAACGACAAGCAACTCTGGCTGGCCTTCGAGGATATGGACCTGCTGCGCGAAATCACGCCAGGGCATATCCACCGGTTGCGCGGCCTGGTGAAAAGCGTCGATATGGTGTGCCTGGATGCCAATCTCTCGGCGCGCGCGCTTGAAACGCTCTTCCGCCTCACCCGCCGCTATGAGGTCCCCGTCTGCGTCGATCCCACCACCGCAGCATTGGCCCCGCGCCTGCACCCTTACCTGCCCGACATCACCGTTATCACGCCCAACAAGGAGGAAGCCGAAGCTTTGCTCGGCGCGCCCTTCGACACGGCGGAGGCCATCAGCGCCGGGGCGCGCCGATTGGTGCAGTTGGGCGTCCAACTGGCCGTCATCACGCTCGGCGCGGAAGGACTGTTCTACGCTACCTCCGAGGAAAGTGGGCGGCTGCCGCCATTCTCAGTGGATGTCGTCGATCCCATTGGCGCAGGGGACGCGCTCACCGCCGCTGTGGCTTATGGCCTACTCGAAAACGTCTCCCCCGAAGAGGCCATCCGTCTGGGCATCACCGCTGCCGCGCAGACCGCCCTCTGCCACGAAACAGTCTGCCCCACCCTGAGTCTGGAAATGCTCTACGAACGGCTGGTTTTGTGAATTGTAAGCTTTGCGAAGGACGCGCGTGATGCAAAAGATACTGGTCGTCGATGACGAACTTCAGATTGTGCGTGTGGCGCGCAGTTATCTGGAAAAAGCCGGCTACCGTGTGCTGACTGCCTCCAACGGCCAGGAAGCGCTGTTCGTTGCCCGGCACGAGAAGCCCGATTTGGTCGTGTTGGATTTGCAGATGCCGGAGATGGATGGCCTGGAATTCACGCGCCGCGTCCGCGCCGAACAGCCCGACATCGCCATCATCATGCTGACCGCGCGCGTCGAGGAAATGGACCGCATCCTGGGCCTGGAATTGGGCGCCGACGATTACATGACCAAACCCTTTAGCCCGCGCGAACTCGTCGCCCGCGTGCGAGCCGTGTTGCGCCGCGCGCAGGCCGCGCCCGCCCCCGCCGAAGTCTTGCAAATCAAAGACCTGCGCCTCGACAAGGGCCGTCGGGAGGCCACCCTCGCCGCCGAGCGCCTGGACCTGACCCCAACGGAATTCGACCTGCTGGCGGCGCTTATGAGCGCGCCAGGCCGCGCCTTCTCCCGCGCCGACCTGCTGGAAACTGTGCAAGGCGTCGCGTTCGAGGCTTACGAGCGCACCATCGACGCGCACATCAAAAATCTGCGCCATAAACTGGAACCCGACCCCGCCAACCCGCAATACATCACCACCGTGCGTGGCGTGGGCTACCGGCTGGAAGACGTATGAACCTCTATCAGAAAGGACTGTTAGCCTTCGCCGCGGTCATCCTGATCGCGGTGCTCACCGTGGCCCTCCTCGTCGGCCAACGTGCAGAAAGCAATTTCCGCTCGTACAACACCCTCTACAGCAACCGTGCACAAGTTCTGGCGCAGACCTTCGCCGCCTATTACGCCGAACACGGTTCCTGGGACGGCCTCCAGGCGCAAATGGAAACACTAGTGACTATGCCCGGACGGCGTCAGGGGCGTGGCGGCGTGACCGGAGGCAGCCCCATGAGCGGCGGCATAGCGATGTGGAATTTCCGTTTCGCCGCCGCGGACGGGCGCATCATTGCGGACTCCGACGGCTCTCCCTCGGGGAAGCTCTCCACGGCGGAGCGGCAACAAGCCCTGCCCATCAGAGACGGCGAAACGATTGTCGGCTATTTATTGCCCGGCAGAGAGGCGCTGGGCGCGGCGATGATGGACGAACCCGCGCGGCGGTACCTCGATCAACTGCGGGGAGCATTGCTTGTGGGTGGGTTGGTGGCCTTTGTCGCGGCGCTGTTGCTGGCCGGCGTACTGACGCGCAGCATCGTCGCGCCGGTGCGACACCTGACCCAGGCAGCGCAGGCGGTAGCCGCGGGGAATCTCGACGCGCGCGCGCCTGTGCAAGGCCATGACGAAATCGCCGAGCTATCGCGGACCTTCAATACCATGTCCGCCAGCCTCCAACGCGCCGAACAGGCCCGCCGCGCGCAGACCGCCGACATCGCCCACGAACTACGCAATCCCCTTTCTGTGCTGCAAGGGACGCTGGAAGCGCTCGCCGACGGCGTCTACGAACCGACGCCCGAAAACATCGAGCCGGCGCTGGATCAAGTGCGCACGCTCAAC
>JAKJAB010000200.1 GCA_022707725.1 Chloroflexota bacterium
CCGCCTGCTCCAACGTGTCGGAACCGAGGCGGGACTTCGTCTCGACGATGAGCAACTGCCGGGGTTCGACGTCCTCCGGCACGACGAAAGCCACGTCCACGTTGCCCGCCGCATCGGTCGTCCCGCTGAAAAGCGGCTTCGCGCGCCCGCCGTCCGCCGGGCGCATGCGCACTTCGACTGCGGCGTTGGGCAAGGGGCTGGCGTCACGGCTATCGCGCACGACGACGCGCATCGCGGCGGTGCTGCCGGGGACCAGTTTGCTCTGTCCGAGCACAATCGTCTCGTGCTGGCTGAGCGTTTCGGGGAGACGCTCGTAATGGATCAGCAGGCCGATCAAGCTGCCTAGCAAAATTACAAAACCGATCAAAGAACCAACGACCAGGCGAGTTTTCCGAGACATAAGGGGCCTCCTTCGTGACATAGGGTACAGATAAGCTAATGATAAGACGTCTGCGGCAAAAGGGAAGTTCCACAGAGCAAAAGAGACGCCATCCAGTAGCGTCTCTTTAGAGTGGTTTGGGTAAACTGCCCCACCCGTTAGCTCACCAAGATCACGTCTGCAACTACCGGCATATGATCCGAGGGGTAGTGCCCGCCGTCCCAGTAGTCGGCGAGGGTGGCGTGGCGCAGGACGCGGACGCCCTCATTCACGAAGATGTAGTCGATGCGCTGGCGTAATCTGCCGGTAAAGGCGTGAAACGTACCCGATGGGCCGTGGTGCGGCGTCGCCGATTGAGCTTTGGCGTCCCGCAGGCGGAAGGGGGCGTCGTCAGCGCCGCCCGCCAACAGCCGGTAAGCAAGCGCGCCCTCATCGCAGTTCAGGTCGCCGACCGCGACGACCGGCGCGGCGCCGGCCCGCGCGAGCGCGTCTTTGAGCAGCAGCCGGGCGCTTTCGTTTCGGGCTATCTCTCCCACGTGATCGAAGTGCGTGTTGTAGAAGAAGAAGGTGGCGCCCGTCGCTGCATCCAGAAACTCTGCCCAAGTCGCCGCCCGGACACAAGCGGCGTCCCACCCCATACTGCCGGGGACGTTCGGGGTTTCGGACAGCCAGAACGTTCCCTGGTCGCGCAACGCGAGCCGCGCGCGGCGGTAGAAAATCGCGGCGAACTCGCCCTTGCGCGCGCCGTCCTCACGCCCCACTCCCACCCACGCGAAGTCGGGCAGACGCGCCGCCAGATCGTCAACTTGCTCGGAAAGGGCTTCTTGAAGTCCTACGACGTCGGGCCGGTGAAAATGCAGCATGCTGGCGACCAGGTCCTTGCGATGGGGCCAGGCGTTTGGACCGTCGCCAGAGACGTTCAAACGGATGTTGAAAGACATAACGCGCAGAAAATCGTTGAAGTTATCCACAAAGCACCTCAGATGAGACCTGTCAGGTTGGGGCAAACTTTTAGTCTGCGCAAAACCTGACAGGCCCGGGTGAAATATCAGAACGCCAACTCGCATGCGCCGGCAGAACAAGCCACTTCCTGCGCCGCTGTGGTCAGGTCTTTATCTTCATAGCGCCAAATCTTCGAGAAATCGATCGTTGGGAAGGCCGCGACTCTTTGACGGTATTCGGCTTCCGAAATTTCGACGTAGGGCATCTGATCGTATTGCGCATCGAAGGCCGGGAGGAAGGTCATCCCGTTGATCCGACTCTGGTTCTCCCACACCCATTTGATGATGTCCAGCACCTCATGGGGATGATAGGTGATCGTGACGCTTGGATTATGCTCGGTCCAGTGCGTCTTGTTTTGCAACCAGTATTCGCACTGCTCGATGGCCGACCGCATATTGCGCGTGATGGCTCCCTCCGGCGACTTGACCGGGAAATGCACAACCCATGTGTCGGCGGTTTCCGGCGTCTGGCCATTTTCGGGCGTCATCGGCACACCCGCATCCTGGAGCACTTTGTAGATCGGTGTGAACGTGCTGACGCGCACGTTGCGGATGTAATACGGCGCCCAACGCGCGTGAATACCGGACGAGCTATCCAGCAGCAGAGAAGAGTTTCCGGAGGGCTTGACACACGTTGTCGCCGCCGACTGGTTGATGTTCAACTGCGCGGCGATCTGGCGATTCGTCTCGATGACGATCTGCCGCAAACGCGCCTGAACTTCGGGATCGCGCGCCAGCGCACCGTCCAACTGACCGTTGAGATCGACGCCCAGCAGGCGTTCCTCCTCGCAGTTTTGGCTCCACTGCGGGCGCAAGCCGGGGAAGTGTGTCGCCATCGATTGGATTGTGCCGATAATCGTCGCCAGCTCGACCTTCTCGCGCAGACTGTCATAGGTATCGTCGGCGCGCACGACGGCGCTGGAAAGGTTGCAGAATTCCCACGGACGCAAGATGATCTCGCCGCACGGATTCGTGCCAAACTCAGCCACGGCGCGCCGCTCGGGGCGGGCGTCGATGGCAGCCTGGCGATTGAAGATGCCGGGTTCACCGCGGCCGGTGTCGACCATATCCAGGATGTAGTGGGCGACTTCAGCCTGGGTAAGTCGCCGCGCCGGCCAGACTGCCGAGTCGTTCGCGTTCCAGCGCTGGCTGTTTTCTCGCCAGAAGTCGCCGTCCTTGCAGGTCTTCATCTCCGTGTCGTCCTGATCGAAGAGGGCGATCATCGCCGTGCGGCGCACGCCGCCGGAAACCGCCGCACCGCCGATCGCGCACATGATGTCGTGCGCGTCGAGAGAACGCAGGAAGCTACCCTGACGCGCCAATATGCGCGCGCGCGTGAAATCGAGCATCTTGCGCAGCGGCTCTGGCCCCGAAGCGCGTCCACCTTTGATACGCAATGGCGCGCCGGCTGGACGCACCTGCGAAAAATCAAACTGTACGTCACCACCTTCGAACCACGTCTCCAATCCAAACCGCAGCGCAGCAGCCCATCCCTCCGCCGAATCCTCGATCACGTGGCGTGCCGGCGTGAATTCCAACTGTCGCTGGATGCGTGGGAAATTTTCCACATATTGGCGCTCCACCGAATATCCTACGCCACAACCGCTCATCGAAATGATCAACGCTTCTACGAAGGAATCCAGGCTTTCTACCGGTTGGTAGGAGCAGTTGTAGATCGCTATATTGTTGCGGCGTGCCGCCGGTCCCGCCATCGCCAACAAGCGCATGGATGGCATGGCGCGCATTTCAAGAACGGCTTGCCGGACGTGCGCATAGGTTTCGGTGGACAGCCGGTATTCGGAAAGCTCCTTCAGATAATCGACAGCGCGATCGACAGTTTCAACCCAGGTCTCGCGCCGGCTCAGCTCGTAATTGAAGCGCGAATACTTATCATAGAACTGAAATTTCTGGAGATCCGTAGGGAAATATTGATCGGACTCGGCAAACGCGTTTCGCACACTCGCCGGAATTGGGCGGGTCATACGCAGTTTGGCGCGATCGGCGCGATAGAGAATGTAATGCTTGGCCGCTTCATATTCGCCCGCCGCCAGAAGGACCATCTCGACGATATCTTGTATCTGCTCAACGGTGGGCTGCTCATACTTCGCGGCAACAATGTTGACCGTTTGTTGTGTCAACTCACTGGTGGAGATGACAGGCCGCCGACTGAGGCTGTTAAAGCAACGCTTCAGCGCCGTCTCAATGCGGTCTGCGTCGAAAGCGACAACCCGCCCATCCCGCTTGACAATCGTTTCTGGAACATTTATCTGTACATCAGTATCCACGTAATCCACTTGCGCCTGCAACATAACAATACCCTCCTAAGTCTGGTGATATATGGTAATTGTGAGGATGGCAACAAAACAAAAAGCAATGCTTTTTGCGTAATTTTGGGAATTTTTATTAAAATCGCCCATAGGTAGACATTTATGCCTATATTACCACAAGGAGTAGGGGTGTCAAATCTGGTTTTGCAAGTTTAATATCATAAATAAGACATTAAAAGATCCAAGTCGGATTCGGCGGTCATTGTAGCTAACGTGAGGTTGCAGGATACCACAAAACGGGAAATGAGGAAATGAAAAACGGGACGATGATCAATTGCACAACAGCTAATACGTAGTATACTATACTGATGCTTCTATCCAAAAACTAACTAAATTGCTACACAATCGCTATGAAATGCTAACAAACAAACTACCATCTTGTGTTATGCTATGTCTAGGAGATTCTAAAATAGTGTTTGGTTAGAGAAGAGATAAAATGCTTGGGAAATTTGAATCCATGATCGAGCGATGGAGCACCCGCAAAATGGCAATTGCTGTGGTGGTCGTATCCATTGTTCTCGCGGAACTGATCGTTGTAGGAACCGAGTACCTTTTGCACAGATCGACCCAGATGGAATCGATCGTCCGCGCTTTCCTCACGGCGCTCATCATTTCCTGGGTGATGACCAAAGTTCACGCTATTTTCATCAATCGTTTGCGGAGGATCGAGACGGCGCTGCGTAAAAGCGAAGCAGAGAATCGCGCTATCTTACAGGCATTTCCCGATGTTATATTTCAACTTTCTGCCGATGGTCGCTTTCTACGGTACCACACCCCCCACGACAATCCCTTGTGGCGTTCTCCAGATGAATTCATCAACAAGTCAATTTACGAAGTCTTTCCCCAGGCATCTGCAGACCAAATCATGAGCCGCGTCGACAACGCCCTTCGCACCCAACAGATGCAGGAATATGAATATCAACTTCCGTATCCAGATGGAACACACCACTTCGAGGCCCGCCTGGTCAATATCAACGGGGATAAGGTGGTGGTCATTGTCCGCGATATCAGTGCGCAAAAGGCTGCCGAAGAAGCGCTATACGCCGAACGCACCTCGTTGGCGGAACGGGTCGAGGAACGTACTGTAGCCCTCCACGCCGCCAACATTCAACTTCTCCAGGCTCTCCAGGCGCGGGATGAATTCCTAACTAACGTCAATCACGAACTGCGCACGCCCTTGACTCCCATCCTGGCATTCGCCGACTTGCTCCAGAACGAACACTACGGGCCAATGAATAACCACCAGAAACAGATCAGCGCCAACATCAAGAAAAGCGCGCAAGACCTACTGGAACTCATCAGTACTATACTGGATTTTTCAGACATCAAGGCCGGCGAACTGAGATTGGAGATGGAGCCATTCGACGTGCAAGCGCTGTGTCAGGCCAGTCTACGCCAGCTCGAATCTGCCGCGCGACAAAAAGACCTGCGCATCTCCACTGCAATGGACAGTGCCGTAACGACAATCCAGGCCGATCCACTACGCGTGAAACAAATGCTAAACCACCTTCTTAGAAACGCTGTCAAATTTACACCGGACGGTGGAGCTATCGGTCTGGATGTCAGTGGTGACGCCTCGACGCGTATGGTGCATTTTAGTGTGTGGGATTCGGGCATCGGGATTGATGCCGCACACCTACCGCAGCTCTTTCAACCCTTCAAACAACTCCAATCCAGCCCGACCCGCGAATACGAAGGCGCTGGCATAGGATTGGCGTTAGTGCGTTATCTGGCTGAACTACACGGCGGTTGCGCCACCGTTGAAAGTCAAATAGGACAGGGAAGCCGCTTTACGATTTCGTTACCCTGGAACATTCCCCCGGAAAAGACAGTCACCGAGGAACAGCCTGAGCCTCTCATACCCACGCAAGCGTCGTCAGGAACAAACAAAAAGTCGCTTATCCTGGTCGCCGAGGACAATCCAATGAATCGTAAAGTCCTCTGCCATATGTTGAACATGGCCGGATACGCCACCATAGACGTCGAAGATGGCGCGGCAGCGGTGCAAGCCACGCGCGAACATCACCCCACCCTCGTGCTGATGGATATCCAAATGCCCGGTATGAATGGTCTGGAAGCCACGCGCCTCATTCGCGCTGACGCCGAAGTGGGCGACACGCCCATCATCGCCGTCACGGCACTGACCATGCCCGGCGACCGCGAGCGCAGCCTCGAAGCCGGCGTCAATCACTATGTGAGCAAACCCATGGACATGCAACAGTTGCTCAAGATGATCGCCGATATGGTGCATGCTTCGCCGGGGAGTGAGACCCAGAAGACCGGCAAGGATTCCCCAGCGAACGCAAAAAGTCCATAGTCCAGGTGGATCATCAACTTTCCAAACCCAATCCCACCCGGGCGAGATTGAACACCTTGAAGGGCATCCACCCCACCTCCACGTCAAGCTCAGCCTTGTCACATACCGTGGACGTGTTGGCAGCGTCGATGCGCGGCTTCAGCGCCAGGAGCGCACGCTCTAGCGTATGCAGGTCCAACCGCGCCATCAGTCCCTCAATCTCGCCCATCAACGTGCGGGCCTCGGCAATCCGCGCCTCGGTTTCCTCGGCTTTTTCGACACTGATCAGCCCTACTTCACGCTTGAGCCGGTTCAACCGGAAACCGGCCTCGTAGGTGACGTCAACAATCGCGGCGCGATCCATCCAGCGCGTTTCGTAAGAGAGGATGTGTTTCCACGTCGGTTGGAGCAGCAAGCGACGATGATCCTCCAACGTCTCCGCGTGGCGGATGTAACCCACTTCGGCGGCCTGCTCGTAAGCCCGACTGCCGGGATCCAGGAATGGCGCAAGTGGTGAGGTGAAGGGAATCAACCGCCCGTCATCGAAGCGCGCCAACAACGCGCGGCAATAGTCCACCGT
>JAKJAB010000201.1 GCA_022707725.1 Chloroflexota bacterium
GATGCGCAAGCGCCCAGCGCCGCCGAAGCGGCACTGGCGCAGCTCTTGGCGCATCCCTATGGACAGGGGTTAGGTAAGCAGTTGAGCCAATTGATGGATCGCCTGCTCGTGTACCAGATGGACTATTGCCGCGGACTGCAACGCGTCTCTCCGGAATGGTACTGGCGCGACTTTCGCTTGCGTTTGAGCCGTGGACGCAATCATCGCTCAGAGCAGCGTTTGGAGCGGGCGGCGGTACTCTGGGCAGTCTATCACAACTTCGAGCCCGCGCAATGGAGATCAGAACGTAAACGGCATTATCGTCACCCTGGGCAAAGTGCCCTCCAAGTCTCCGGAGTGCCGCCTGGACAAGTCAGTTACCTGGATGCTTTGGGCGTTTGAGCGCCCACAGAACCACCGGGGCTGTCTGGACACCCAGCAGCGACGGTGGAGGGTCAACTTGCCCGGTGGTGAGTCTGAAAATGCTGACCAACACACTGTCAAACTCGCCAACACAAGCTAGAACCGAGTCTCGTTTCGACAAAGCGCGAGCTTATGCTAGAATGTGATGCTATGGACGCAAAAACCTACCAACCCCAAGTTTCGGTGGTGATCAAGACCTATGACAACAGCCAGCGGGCGGTCCGTGGTTTCCCCATGCTCAAGGAGTTGTTGGTCACGACGCTGCGGATGCTGGAAGCACAGACGTTTCTGCCCTACGAAGTACTCGTCGTCGACTCCAGCACGGGGGAGGGGATTGCTGAGGTCTTACAGCAGTATGGTCCCGTACAGGCTTTTCGACTGCGCCGGGTTCGCCTGGCCATGGAGTGTTTCAGCTACTGTCATGCGATGAACGTCGGCGTTCAGGAAGCGCAGGGCGAAATCGTGGTTAGCCTCAGCGGTGATGCGACACCCGCGAACGAACGCTGGCTGGAGATGCTAATCGCGCCGCTGGCTGATCCCAAAGTCGCCGGGTCCTTCAGCCGTCATATCCCCCGTCCCGGTGTTCCCATCGCGTGGGCCGAGTGGCTTCGTCTGTGGTGGCGTTACCGCTCGAAGGACACATCCCTGCGGCAGGTAGATCATGTCTTTTCCAATGCCAGCTCCGCTTTTCGCCGCGCCCTGGCGCTGGAGATTCCCTTCGACGAAAGCCTGGCCGAGATCGAAGACTACGCCTGGGCCGGTGCTGTGCAGAAACGCGGCTATTGGATCGCCTACGTGGGCACATCCGAAATTTACCACTCACACGCTTCTTCAAGTGCGAAAACACTCTGGCGAATGTTGTATTACGTCTACTTGCGCGCCAAAATCGACGCCGCGAAGCCACGCCAGCGCGAATCGGATTAGGGCGGCGCGACGTGCAACAACTGGCAGCGATGCGCGTAGAAGAGAGAAGGAACATTCGCTAAACACGTATCCATTCTGAAAGGAGAAAAATGTCCGTGCAAAACTTAAGACCCAAGACCCGAGGTTTGACCAACATCATCATTGGCATAGTGGTTTTTATCGCTGCGATTGCGATCCTCAGCTTTGGCAGTCAATTTTTCTATCTGTTCAAAAAGGTGGACGCCCAAGAAGTGGGCATCCAATTCACCAGCGGGCGTATCAAGAATGTCGTCGGTCCTGGCGTGTACAGCGACTTCGGTCTTTTCGTCAGCATGGTCAAAGTCTCCAGTCAGGCCATCCCTTTCGCCGTGGATGATGCCGAAATCATCACCAAGGACAAACAGCGCATGGGCGCGGCCGTCAGCGGTGATATCTTTCGTCCCGGCGAGACGGAGAAAGACGTATTGCGTGAAAACTGGTCCAAGTATCGCGGCCTATACACCGATGATGCGGCTCTGGTCGCCAAAGTGCAGGATTTTGCCCGGCAAGCGATGAAAGTCTGCGTTGGCGGGCGCTCCTTCGACGATAACACCATCGGCAGCGCCCGTGATGAACTGCGGGGGTGCATTGATGACGAACTCAATGATCTGGCGGCTTCGGTCGGCCTGATGGTCAGAAATGTCGTTGTGCCGAACATCATTCTCTCGCCAGAGGCGCAGGCCGGGCTGGACGCCATCGTGCAGAGCCGCCTGGAAACTGAGAAGGCCGCCCAGGACGAATTGAAGGCTATCGCTCAGGCCGAAGCTGAGCAAGCGCGTGTCGAAGGCGAAATCCGCGTGGAGCAAGCACGCATCCAGGAAACGACGCGCCAGCAAACGACCCTGGCGGAATTGGAGCGCCAGCGCGTGGCCGCGCAACTGGCTGTGATCGAGGCGCAACGCGCTAATACCCTGGCTGAACTCGAGACGGAACGGCAGAGGATCGAAGCCACTAAGGCGAACGAAATCCTGGCTGCCGAGCGCAACCTGCAAATCCGCAAGCTGGAAGCCGATGCGCTGGAAGCCGTCGCTCGCGGCGACGTTGCCCTGCGCAAAGCGTTGGCGTTGCTCTACGCTGAGCATCCGGAGTTCCAACTGGTGACGATTGCCGAGGCCAACGCAGCGGCCCTTTCTGCTGCCGACAAGATTATCTTCACCGTCGAAGGTAGTATGCCGACCATCGTTTTGCCGGGGCCTGGCATTGCTCCCACGGTGAACGTTGCCCAGCCGCAGTAGATGTCTCTCGCGCTCACCGAACACGTCAACGCCCTGGACGCCTGCAACCAACGCGGCGGGCGTATGCTCTCGCTGATCGACCTGCTCGATGCCGGGACGGTAGATTTGCCTTTGGCTGCCTATCTCGCCGCAGCGATGCGCCAGGGCGCGTCGCTGTTGGTGGGCGCGCGGCCCGGCGGCGCGGGCAAAACTGCGGTGATGGTTGCCCTGCTCAACTTTCTTCCCTCTGAGACGACGATCCGCGCCGTAGGCAGCCGCGCGATATTGGACATAGCCTCGCAAGACCCCGCTCCCGGCGCAACCTGTTACCTGGCGCACGAAATCGGCAATGGTTTTTACTACGCCTATCTCTGGGGCGACGACGCCCGGGATTTCTTTGCGCTGACCGCCCGCGGGCACATCATCGCTACCAATCTGCATGCCGACACGTTGGAAGAAACCCGCGATCAGCTCTGGCTGGGCAACGGGGTGGCGCTGGAACATCTGGCGGCGGTCGCGCTCAAAGTGTACTTGCGCGTGGACCACACGGACCGCCTGGCGTTCAAACGGCGCGTCAGTCACGTTTACGAGAGCGACGGCGCAGAAGATCGCCTTATCTGGCGCTGGGACCGTCGTGGTTCATTCGAACGGCAAGCCGTCCAAAGCGCTCTCGTCTCACCGCAGGACGAGGACCTGTATCGGAAATTCCTCACAGGCCTGCGCCGCCGCGATGTGCGCGCTATCGAAGACGTGCGCCGGGCGCTATTGGAGCTTTGATGTCCTTCTACGCTGAGTTTGCCGACCACTACGAGGCCATTTTCCCGTTCAGTGACACGGTCTATGCATTGCTGCGCCGCTATATTCTGCCGGAACACCGGCGCTGCCTGGACATAGGCTGCGGTACCGGCCACTACTGCGGCCGGCTGGCAGCAGACGGCTTCGACGCGGTCGGCATTGATCTGGACACCGCGATGATTGCCCACGCGCGCCAGCATTATCCGCAAGCTGCGTTTCATGTGCTGAATATGCTCGACATTGCGGCTTTGGCCTCAACGGATCGAACGGATGCAACGGAAGGGGAAATGGAATTCGATACCGCTTTCTGCATCGGCAACACCGCCGCCCACCTGACACAGTTACAGTTCGCTCAATTTCTCGACAGCGTGCAGCGCGTGCTCAAACCCGGTGCGCCGTGGATTCTCCAGGTGATGAACTGGGATTACGTGCTGGAGCGGGAAACCTTTGCATTTCCCCTCATCGAAACGTCACAAGGGCTGACGTTCCACCGCGAATACCGCGCGGTCTCCGAAGCGCAGGTGACGTTCCACACCCGACTGCAATCCGGCGCAAACATCATCTTTGAGGACGAAGTGCTGCTGTATCCGCTGCGTTCGGCGGACATTGCGCACTTGCATCAAAGACGGGGATTCACGAGCCGCGCGCACTTTGGTAGTTATGCGGGCGCGCCCTTCGATCCGGCGGAGTTTTCTGCCAATATCTTTGTATTCGCGGCTTGACAAATGGACCTCTGCATCACTGAACTCATTGATCCTGACGATGCTCTGTTGCTCCCCTGGTTGGATTTGTACGAGACCGCCTTTCCGCCTTCCGAACGGGTGCTCGTTTCCTTCTACTTGCGCTTGTTGCGCGACAAGCGGGCCGGATTACAGCCTGATCACCACCTGCTGGCAGCCCAACGTGAGCGAGCCTTTGTAGGGCTGGCGCATTACGTTATGCTCGCTGAACCATGTTGCGCCTGGCTGTGGATGTTCGCCGTGACGCCGCCCGCGCGCAATCAGGGCATCGGCGCAGCGCTGTATGGCGAGATTGTGCGCCGTCTGCCCGTGGAGACCGGCGCTATGCTCATCGAAGTGGAGCGCCCTGACCTGGCGCATACCGGAGCCGAACGCGAATCAACCGAACGCCGCATCGCTTTCTACCGCCGGCAGGGCGCGCGATTGCTCGAAGGTGTGCATTACGTTCAATCGGTCGGGCCGCACCAGACGCCGCTGCCAATGCACGTGATGGTGCATCCCTTACAGCCGCTGGATGCGGAGATGGCGTTTCGAATGGTCTGCACTGTTTTGGGGGACGGTGCGGGCGCCGAGCGCATCAAGCAGACCGGGCCTCTGGCATTACGCTGAGGGAGACTTTGTGGGGCGATTGCCAAATCGCCCAACCTTCATTTCCGCTCATTCCGCTATCCAACTGACGATGTACCCTGTCAGCGCGTCCGGTCTCTCGATTGCCGGCTCGCGCACAACCCAGGTCCCGCATAGTCCCAGCGCTTCGCTGGTGAGAGCGAAGTGACACATAGCGATTCCCATATCGAGCCGTTGCATATCGTCAACGTTGAAAAGTGTCCGATTGCGTTTGGCGTAGCCGGGCGTGCGCCGCATGAAGAGATGCCATGCGTTCCCGTCCTTGACGATGCGCCACGGCTGTTTGTTCGATGCCGATGGGCCAATCCGCACCATCTCCAGAACTGTGGCATAAGGGCCGGCGGCCTCCCGCGAAAGTGGAGCGTCAAATGCGCCGTCTAAAAACAGACGCTCCCAAGGCAACCGTTGCCGAGCGCCTGCCGGGCGGTGGATGATCGATTCCACTACATGACGTGTGGCAGCGCAGTAACCTGTGACGATGACGGCGGGCAACAGCTCCCCTTTACGCAGTCCGAGTTTTGCGGCAAAACGACTCTTGGCGAATGTGCCGCCGAGCCAGCACGTTCCCAGCCCCAGGCTGCTGGCGTACAGGACCGCGCGTTCTATCACGTAGCCGAAATCCTCCAGGTTGAAATCGCCTTGCGGGATCGCTCCAAGGATGAAGCCGGTCGCGCCCTTGATGAAGCCATACGTGCTCAGCCCTTCGAGGGCCTGCCGGTCTTCTTCGCTCGCAGCGACGAGCGATAGTCGCACGCGCGTCCCCATTGGACCGACCGCGTGCGCTTCCAGAAACTGCGCCAATTGCTGCCGCACTGAAGGCGCGATGGGCGTATGTTGGTACGTGCGGCATGAGGAGCGCGCCTGAATGACCTCGATGATCGATCTTTCGTTTAGCATCTTGCCTCCCAAATTATTTCACAAGATGATATAATGGAAGTGCGCGTACAACATCACGCTTGCGGAGGGATACTTTTGAATACGAATGACGCCGTCTATATATTGAAAGTTACACCACCGATTATAAGCCAGAAAAATCTATCTACCAGGATGACGTCCGTATTTCCTAGCGCGGGGGATTTGCTGCGCTAGTGTCGTTGCTGTGCGGCTCCCGGCGTTGAAGCCTCCCTTAGCTGACGTATAATACACCTATGAACTTGAGCGATATTGTCAACCGTATACCTGTTCCTGAACCGTGGGGCGAGGGCGAGAAGATCCCCTGGAACGAACCAGCTTTCAGCGCGCGGATGCTCCACTCAGGCGCTCAACCCCGGCGGCTGGTTGCTTTTGGAACCGCACACGTTCTCCGCTGTCGAGTCGATAGGAAAAGTTGGCAATTCCTGGTATACTACAGGTAGTGGATTGTTCTCGGAGCGCGCACACTTCTGTCTGACCGAGAATTTCTGGGATGCCGAACGCACCATCGCCACCGAACGCTACTTTATCATCGATGCGTCGACCGGTGAGGTGACACGTTATGCGTCAAGTATGCAGGGGTATACTGATGAGCAATACCGGGCATTATTGATGACTTGTGGGTATTGTGACGTGCGATTTTATCCTTCTCTGAGAGGCGAGGTGGATGAATCTACGAATTGGTTATGCGCCATCGTAGCGCAAAAGCCTGTGGACGAATCTGTAGGAGGCTTGAGGCATGGTCAAAGTCCTTTATGTCGAAGATGAGCCGTTGCAGCGGGAGTTGGTGAATCAACTGCTTCAGTTAGCAGGTATCGAAATCCAGTTAGCGGAAAATGGTCTTGAGGGTGTGGAAAAAGCTAATGCATTAGCAGGGGACATTTTCGGGAACAGTGAGATGTGGCTCATGAGTGCAGTTGAAGGTTTCACAAACCCGGTCG
>JAKJAB010000202.1 GCA_022707725.1 Chloroflexota bacterium
GATGCCCTTGACCATGGCCGGGGTGAACTCCTTGCTGGACAGGCCGTAGCGCCCGCCGATGACGGCGATGTTCGTGCGCCCGGTCTCGGTCAGCGCGGCGATGCAGTCTTCGTACAGCGGCTCGCCAATAGCGCCGGGTTCCTTGGTGCGATCCAGCACCGCGAGCAGCTTTACGCTCTGGGGGAGGGCGGCGGCAAATGCCTTTACATCGAACGGGCGATAGAGACGGACTTTGAGCAGGCCGACGTTCTCGCCGTGCGCATTCAGGTACTCGACCGTTTCGTGCGCCACTTCTGCGCCGGACCCCATCATCACGATGACGTGTTCGGCATTCGGCGCGCCGACGTAGTCGAAGAGGTGATACTGGCGTCCCACCAATCCCGCAAACTTATCCATCGCCGCCTGGACGATGGCCGGGGTCTTGGCGTAGAACGGATTGACCGTCTCGCGGCCCTGGAAGTAGACGTCCGGCCCCTGTGACGTGCCGCGTGTCACCGGCTTGTCGGGGTTCATCGCGCGCGCGCGGTGCGCCCGCACCAGATCGTCATTGATCATGGCCTTCAGGTCGTCGATGGTCAACTGTTCGATTTTGTTGATCTCGTTGCTGGTGCGGAAGCCATCGAAGAAATGGATGAACGGCACGCGCGCTTCCAACGTCGCCGCTTGCGCAATCAACGCCATGTCGTGCGCTTCCTGGACGGAGTTGCTCGACAGCATGGCAAATCCGGTCGAACGCACGGCCATCACATCGCTGTGGTCACCGAAGATCGAGAGGGCCTGCATGGCCAGGCTCCGCGCCGACACGTGGATGACCAGCGGGGTCAACTCACCGGCGATCTTGAACATGCTAGGGATCATCAACATGAGGCCCTGCGACGCGGTGAAGGTGGTGGTCAGCGAGCCGGTTTGCAGCGCGCCGTGGACGGAAGCGGCCGCCCCGCCTTCTGATTGCATCTCGACCACGAGAGGCACTGTGCCCCAAATGTTCGTCTGCCCCGCCGCCGAGAAGGCATCGGCCATTTCGCCCATTGAGGTGGACGGGGTAATTGGGTAGATGGCAATGACTTCGTTGGTTTTATGGGCGACCCACACGCACGCGGTATTGCCATCGACCATGACCATTTTGCGTTCTTTCATACGATCCTCCTAAATTGGTAATTAGATATCTGAAAGTAGAAATGAGAAAAGAGTAATACGAAAGTGGGGGGGGATGGGAGCGTGTCCATTTTCTGTGTTCCTACCATAATCCATAGTGCCTTTCCGGGTAAGATTATAACATACCGCCTATTTTCGTCAATGGTTATTTACCATTTTCGGGATGACCTTTGACATATCATGTCAGCCCGAGTTTCACCGTTTTGAGACGGCTCAACGCGCTGACGATGATTTCGACCGCGCCATCGATGTCGAACCGACCGGTGTTGATGGTGAGATGGTAGAGCAGCGGATCGTTCCAGTCGATGTCGAAGAACTCACGTAGATAGGTCTCGGTGGCCAGGTCCTTGCTCTTGGTCAGGTCGGTGGCTTCGCCAAGGGTGATGTTTTTTCGCTCTTTGACGCGCATAACCCGTGCTCCAAGCGGCGCGGTAATGCGGACGTGGAGCACGCTCGGTTGCTCGCGCAAAATAGCCTGTCCGCCACGCCCGACAATCACGACGTTGCCGTGTTGGTATGCTCCCATGATCGTGCTGCGCATAAGGGCGACCCCTTGCTCTCCGTTGAGCGATTGTATCTGCGATGCTTTTGTGCCGCCCAGGTATCCGGTCTGTATTTTGATGCGGCGTCCGCCAAACAATCGTTCCATAAAGTTGCGCATCATATACGTGTCTTCGGATATGTCGGCGATCTGCTCTTCTTTGAACGCACCTACTTCGGCGGCGACTTTGGCGATGAGATTTTTGTCAAAGTAGGTGTAGCCGAGAATGTCGCAGACGCGCTCGGCGATCTCGTCGCCGCCGCTGCCATAATGCCGGGAAATCGTAATGATTGCCATTGCATACCTCCTTGTGAAAATAGCCTGGGCGTGAAGGTTCACGCGTTGTCTGTCGGGTAGTCGTTCGTCAGAGGGCCAGGCGTCGCGAGCGAGATTGACGAGGGCTTGGGAAGGGTATGGAAGCGCCTGCGCTCACCTAAACTATAACAGAAGTTCGCCAGTTTGCCAAATTGCCATTTGCCTTTATCGGCAAGCGCCTCTACAATATAGCGTAGATTGACGCTTGCGAAGGGCAGGGCTGATTGGCAGTCTTCGCAAGGGTGGCAGAATATTGTGATTGCACGATGGAGCGTGGGGTGGCTCAACGACTTTCACCAGCAGCCGAACCTAAGCAGTTTATCCGTCCGCCGGCGCTGCGGTTTACCATAACGCCGCCGCCGGTTGGGTTTGTTGGACGGCAGGCAGAGCTGGCGGATTTGCTGGCGCACTTCGATCGCGGAGTGCTGATCACCAGCGCTGCCGGCGATCTGGGGGAAGGCGCTACAGCGTTGGCCCGCCGGTTGGCGGCGGAGCTGGCCAAGGACTTCCCCGATGGTTGTCTCGAAATCGATCTGCGCGGCGGGATGCCGGACATTGTTACCTCGCTGGACCCCGGTCAGGTGCAGCGTCGCCTTCTCAGGCCGTTCTACCCCGACGCCCTGTTGCCGGACGAGCCGGGCGAGTTGGAGCGCCTGTACCGCGACACCTTCAGCGACCTTAAAGTGCTGTTGCTGTTGGACAACGCCGCCAGCTCCACTCAATTGCGGCATTTGTTGCCCCGCCAGCCTTCTGCGGTGATTGTGACCGCGCGGAGTGAATTTCCCGTTTCAGCGAAGCTTTATTCGTTGAGTTTGCACAAGCTGAGAACGGAGGATGCGCGCGCTCTGCTGCTGCAAGTCGCGCCTGAGTGTGCTAGGATGCCGCAGCGGTTCCTCAACAAAATCCTGCAATATTTCGGGAGCAGCCCGCTGGCGTTGCGGTTTGTAGGCGCGTTGCTACGTGATTTGGACGCGCGAACGCCGCGCGCTTTGCTGGCGCGTTATACCGCAATCAAAAAACGGCTGACAGCATTGCGCACCTTCGATGCCAACCTGGCGGTGACCATTGCGCTCGAACTGGTGTATGAGGCGATGCCTGCCGAGCAACGTCCGTACTTCGAGGCGCTGGCGGTGTTTCCTGCGCCTTTCTCTCGCCTGGCGGCCATGGTGGTGTGGGGCATTGATATGGAGACTGCCGACGCGCTGCTGGTGGCCTTCGTCCGCAGCAACCTGGTGATGTACACGCCCGAGACGGAGCTTTATGCATTGCACGATATGGCCTCTTTCTACGCCCAGGAGCTGATGCTTGGACAACCGGAGCGCACTCGTCTGGTGATGGCGCGCTATGCCCACTACGTGCTGGCCGAAGCCGCCCGCGCCGGCGATCTCTACAACGCGCGCGGACCTTATCGTGAGGAAGGGATTTGGCGGTTCAGCGCGATCTGGCCGCATCTGTGGGCGGCATGGTTGCGGATGAGCGGCGCGGACTCCAGTTGGCCTCATCCGGGGAACGTCGATCGTTGGCTGTGTGACGTAGTGTTGCGCGTTTTTCCTATGCTAAGCCGGGTGCTGCCGATGACGGAGCAGATGGTCATCCTGGAACGGGTGCTGGAATCCGCACAGCGTCTGGATCGTCAGGCTGAAGCGACAACGTTATATTTTATGGGACAAATCTACACAGCACAGGAAGAGCATGCGCAGGCGCTGCGTTGTTACCAACAGTACCTCAAGATCGTGTATGAATTGCACGACCGCCGGGCTGAAGCGGAGGCATTGATGCGCATCGGCGACACGTGCGGCGCTTTGGGCAACGCCAAGCGCGCGCAAGAAAGCTGGCGCCACGCCCTGGCGCTCTTCAGAATGATCGGCGATCCCCGCGCTGCGCAACTTCGCGTGTGGTTGGAGGCGTTGGAGCGCAAGCTCACGCGCTGAAAATCTGTGCTACAATGAAAGTATGCTTTCGGTCAGGTGAATAGAAATGACAACGTATACAACAGAAAGAGTGTTAGCACCGCTAGGATACGCTGCTCCCTTGGATGCTGCCCGGCAACAAGCGCGAATGATCCTACTGGGGCGTAGAGCGCGTTATGAAGCGCGGATTCAATATGTTACGGATCTTTGGAAGATTTGTTTGCGTTTATCGCTGAGCGATTTGCGTCGGAATCGTAAAACAGCTTGATTCTCCAAACATAACGCGCCCGATTATTGACGTGATCGGGCGCGCTTTTTTCGATTCGTCTAGCTTCCCTTGAGATACGCAATCATCGGCTCTGTCACCAGCGGAACGACGTCGCCGATCATGTGCGGCATCAGGTTGTCCATTACCTTCGGCATCAGGTCGGGCATCTGCTCGGCCATGTAGTCGGGCATTGGGATTTGCGCGGCGACGCGGGCGAGCATCGTGTCCATCACCTTCGGCATCATCAGCGGCAGCAGTTTGGGGAAGAGCACCGGGAACATGGGCTTCATCATCCCCAACGCGCCGGGGATTTTGCCCATCGCGCGCATCATCTTGCCCATGCCGAACGGCATCGCGTCGATCAGCTCCGGCCACATCGTCCCCATCAGGTCGGCGAAACCCTGCGGCGTCATCAGCGCGATCATCGCTTCGAAGACCGCCCACTGCGCCTTGACCTCTGGGTGCGGATCGGGCAGATCGGTGTAGCCGAGCGCCTCGGCGCAGAAGCGCGCCAGATCGACCACTTCTATATCCACGTTCTTCTTGTCGCGGGAGACGCGCAGTTGGAACTCGCAGCAGGGGCAGGCCGCCAGCACTTTCTGCGCGCCGGCCTCGATGGCTTCGTCCAAGCGCGTCTTGCCCACTTCGGCAGCGATAGGCGGGTCCTTGATGAGCGTCAACACGCTGCCGCAGCAGTGTGCGGCGTCGCGGTTGTATTCCATTTCCACGTAATTCGCGCCGGGGATGGCCTTGATCACGTCGCGCGGCTCCTCGTAGATGTGCGAGACACGCCCCATGTGACAGGAGTCGTGCCACGTCACGTTGACCGGTTCTCCCCCCCTTGCGTCCCCCCCATCGGGGGGGAGAGGGGAGGGGGGGAAGGTGAACGAGCCGTCCCGAATCTTCTCCGCCACCACCTCGCTGTAATGCTTGGCGGTGATCCCGTACTCGATACCCAGCTTCTCGGCCCACTCCGGGTAGACGTGTCGCCACATCATATTGCACGCCGGGCACGAGGTGATGACGGTATCCGCCCCGGCGCTTTTGACGGCGGCGACGTTCTTCTTCAGCGTCTCCGCGAAGACCTCCCACTTGCCCGCAACGAGCATCGGCGTACCGCAGCAATTCTCCTTCTTGCCGACGTAGGTGAAGTCCACCCCAGCCTCGTCCAGCAGCCGCACCGAGGCTTGCCCGATGTCGTGCTCGACGTAGCTCACCGTGCATCCGGCGAAGTAGACGGCCTTGCCTTTCTTCCCGCTGTGCTTTTCTTTCAGATCGGCGGGGAACCACTCCTCGCGATTCTTGCGATACCCGGCCCAGATGTTGCCCTGGTCGGTGAGCGCCGCCGCCATCATCTCGAAGGGCGGGAACGTCATCCTTTTGTCTTCGTGGATCAGCTTGCCGCGCAGTTTCATCCACGAGGATTCGATGGGCAGCGAGGCCGAGCAGCGCAGGTTGCACAGCTCGCAGGTGGTGCAGACCAGGAAGGTATCCACCATAAACTGATCCCACTTCTCGCGGCCTTCCATATACTCGCGCAGCCAGTACCACTTGCCGCGTGGACTCTGGCTTTCCCACCCGCGCCCGTAGTATTGATCGCACTCCTGGACGCAGTAGCCGCACTGCGAGCAGGCGTAAGCGTACCACGCCACGTCCGCCGGGATGCCGCGCACGGGCTTGGCGGGGAATTTCTCGCCCACGTCGGTGCTCACGGCGTTGCCAAAGGGCCGCAGCAGCGGCTCGAAGGCGTTGGCGGCGATGAGTGCGTTGCTGATCAACGCGTTGCCGATGACTTTGCCCGGATTGAGAATCCCGGCAGGATCGGCCTTGGCTTTGAATTCCTTCATCACTTTGGCGCGCTCCTGCCCCAGCACTTTGGGCGCCATCTTGGCGTAGTACAGCCCGGTGGCGTAGGGCCGCCCGCCGTATTTCTCCGCGATCCCGGCGATGGTCAGCGAGAGCGGGAAGACGAAGTTGTAGCTCAGCTGGCGCTGGTCGGCGGGGATGAAGCCCAGGATGACAACTTCCGGCTCGCCTTTGGGGTTGCGTCCCTGGCGGATGAGCATCCCTTCCTTCACCACGGGCTGCGCGATTTTGGTTTCGACGTCGGACAACATCGCGCCGAGGCCGGAGAGCGGCACCACGACTTCCGCCGGGACCAGACTCGGCCCCAAGCGCTTCACCGTCATAATGCGGAAGCGGTTCTGCCACTCGTGATGGGCGATTTCGTCGCTGAGCAGGGTGGCCTTGCACTTGCCCGCGTTCATCCGCTCGGCGAGTTTCGACCGCACGAACTCGCTATCTTTTTGGCGGACGGCAATCGTGGTGATGTAAGTTTCGGGCAGTTCGACGTGCGCCTC
>JAKJAB010000203.1 GCA_022707725.1 Chloroflexota bacterium
TAATACCTGTATGCGCGTTATTGCACTCAAAGCCCTACGTGAATTCTGGGAACAACACGCCGACGCCGAACAAGCGTTGCGGGCCTGGTATCACGATGTCAAAAAGGCCACCTGGAAAACGCCAACCGACATCAAAGCGATCTATCGTAATGCAAGTTTTGTCGCCAATAATCGCGTGGTTTTCAATATCAAGGGCAATCAGTACCGCCTCGTCGTTGTCATCCAATATCAGCACAAAGTTGTGTACATTCGATTTGTCGGGACGCACGAGGAATATGACCACGTCGATGCCACCAAGGTGTAAGTAAAGGAGAACGAAAACTATGGACATTCGACCAATTCGCACAGAAAAAGACTACGAAGCAGCGCTGGCAGAGATCGAGCGTCTGTTCGATGCCGCGCCCAACACGCCAGACGGGGATCGCCTGGAAGTATTGCTGACGCTGGTCGAGGCGTATGAAGCGCAACACTACCCCATTCCTGCGCCGGACCCCATAGAAGCGATTAAGTACTATATGGAAAGCCGGGGGTTATCGCGCGGCGATCTGGAACCATACATCGGCAGTCGCGCGCGCGTAGCAGAGGTACTCAATCGCCGCCGGCCATTATCACTGACGATGATTAGAAAGCTCCACTCAGGACTTGGGATTCCAGCAGAAGTTCTCGTGCAACCATACGCAGCAGGCAGAACGGCTCACGCTTGATTTACGGTTTCGGCGAATGTGATTATCGGTCATTCGCCCACTTTCTTCCTTTCTCACCCACGGAGGTTGATATGCACATTCACCCATTTTTGACTAACGACGAAATCAACGCAAGCCTCCGCTGGCTCATTGAAAACGCATCCCCGCCGGTCAAATACCTCACATACAAGCACATTCTAAAAACCGACACTGCATCCGAATCGATGCCGATACTCTGGAAGCAGGTCGAAAACGGCGATGCTGCGGCGGAAATCTTTTCCAGGCAAAATGAGGATGGCTCGTGGTTCAGCGGTGGACCTTGGGGGCCGCAGGGGTATTGCCGGCAAACCGGACGCGCTTACACCGCATCGCGGCCCAAGTTCGTCACCACAGCCTGGATTCTGCCCTACCTCGGTGAAATGGGGTTTACCATCGCCGATGAACGGATCAGAAAGGCATGCGAGTTTATATTTGAGGAAATTGGGCCTTACAGCCGGCTCGATTCACCGCCGGAGACTGCGAACTGCTGCGGCCTATATGCCATCCCCCTGCGAGCGTTTGCCAGTGTCGGGATGGCGGCAGATGAGCGTCTGCAAGGCGGATGGGACTGGCTGACCTTGTGCCAACGTCCAGATGGTGGTTGGCTCAATCCCAACCATCTCGCCGATTCCCCTACCCTGTCGAAGACCGCCGGAAGATGGCCCTGGGATCGCAGTTGCGCTTGGGGTTCTTTCTTTGCCGTCCAGGCCTTGTTTTACGCTGACCGTACGCCCGCCTACCGTGCGTTACCGGCGGCGCTTGAGTTCCTCCTGGGACACCTCGCACAGAAAGACTCGGACCACATTCAAACGTGAGTCTACCACGGGCACAACATCGTCAAAGAAGTGCTGATGTGCAGCGAGGCAGGGATTGATATGTCCACGCAACCCATTCCGACGCTCCTGAACTGGCTCAAGGGATACTACCGGCCCGACGAGGGTGTGTTCCGCACCCAGGACAAACCTATCCCGAACTTTGTCCGGCATATATCAGCGATCGTCAAAAACTTCGAGAACAGATACGGTGCCGATTACTGGGATACGATCTCCAAAACCAGCACGCCGGTCCTGCGCTATCACCTCTACCACCTGGTGGAAGATGACTGGCTGACCTACTATTTGACCAGAATCGCCGTCAACATGCTACCGGAGCAATTTCAGGGTAAGTTGCAGTTGTCAAAGCCAGAAGAACGCAGATAATTGACCTACACGACGTAGCACCCTAGAAAGACGCAAGAGACAGGAAGCAATGATCCTGTCTTGCATCTTGCATCCTGCATCTTTGGAGGTTTTATGAAAATCACCGACGTTTCCCTCTTCAAAGTGCGCGGCGCGTACAGCGGGCCGTACTTTCCGCCGGGCGACCGGCAGGCGCAGATGATGGACGTCTACCCGGAGTTCAACGCGCTGGCGATGTCCGGACGGCGGCGCGACGAAGGCCCGGAGATGATCAGCGAAATCTACGTCGAAGTCCTCACCGACGAGGGGCTAAGCGGCCTTTTCGGCCCCATCGAGGACTACCAGGCGTTCATCATCCACAAATTCCTGCGGCCTTTCCTGATGGGGCGCGATCCACTGGCTACGGAACTGCTCCACGATCAAATGACCCGCCTGCACCGGCACGGGCGCTCCGGGATGTTTATGACCGGCGTGAGCGTGGTCGATTGCGCGCTGTGGGACCTCAAGGGCAAGGCGTGGTGCCAGCCGCTCTACCGGCTGCTCGGCGGGCCGACGCGCAACACAATTCCGGCTTACGCCAGTATGCTCGGCTACAGCATCGAACCAAAGGCCGCCGCAGAAATTGCGCTCGATTTTCGCAACCAGGGCTACGCCGCGCAGAAGTGGTTCTTCCGCTACGGCCCCGGCGACGGCGAGGCCGGCCTGGCGCAGAACGTGGCGCTGGCCTACGCGCTGCGCGAGGCGCTGGGGCCGTATTATCCGCTGATGTTCGACGCCTACATGGGCTGGGACGCGCAGTACGCGGCGCAGATGCTCCGCCACCTCGACCTGCTCAACATCGCCTGGATCGAAGAGCCGCTGCCGCCGGAGCGCGTCGGCAGCTTCCAACGGCTCAAAGGCGCGGCGAGCGTTCCCCTGGCGACGGGCGAGCACGTCTACACGCGCTGGCAGGTGAAGGAGCTGCTGGTCAACGGCGCTATCGACTTCGTGCAGACCGACCCCGACTGGACGGGCGGCGTCACCGAGCTGGTGAAGATTTGCGCGCTGGCCTCCGCCTTCGAAGCGCCCGTCGTGGCGCACGGGCACTCGCTGCTGGCGGCGCTCCACGTTGCCGGGGCGCAGCCGCCCACCGTCGTGCCCTACGTCGAATACCTCGTCCGCCACCAGGCGCGCAAGCAGTTCTTCCACAAGCCGCAGTATGCGCCCGAGTACGGCCGCATCGCCCTGCCGGACCTGCCCGGCCTGGGCCTGGCGCTGGACGAAGCAAAAATCGAGGCGCGGGAGGCGTTATGAAACTGGTAGAGGCAAGGCATCCCTACGACGCACCTTGTCGACCGAGAACCGCTGCGGGGATGCCTCGCCCCTACATTGACGTCCCCACTTTTGTGATGTATAATGATGATGTATACACAAAAGGAGGCACACAGCGATGATCAGAACACAAATCTATCTAACCGAAAAAGAGCAGATCGCACTGCGTACGATTGCTGATGTGCAAGGCGCAACGCAGAGCGAAGTGATCCGTGAGGCTATCGATCAATATATCGTTATGCACCAGCAAACCCATCGCGTGCAGTTGCTCAGGGAGGCGCGGGGCATCTGGGCGGATCGTGAGGACATCAACGCAGAAGACCTGCGCGCTGAGTGGGATCGACAGTTCGAGGAATCCGCATGACGCACGCCTCGCAACTGCTGATTGATAGCGACGTGCTGATCGAGTACTTGCGTGGATCGGAACCGGCCACCCTGTTTCTGGAGACCCTGGAGCGACGCCCCGCGACGTCTGTCATCTGTATGGCCGAACTATTGGCCGGTGTGCGCAACGAGCCAGAGCGAGAGGCCATCGAGTGTTTTTTGCAAACCTTTGAAATTTTGCCGGTGGATGAAAACATAGCGCGACTCGGCGGGCACTACCGCAAGACCTATACGAAATCCCATAACACCGGTCTTGCCGACGCGCTCATCGCCGCCACTGCGACGCATTACAATCTGCAATTGGCGACCTTCAACACCAGACATTACCCAATGCTGAGTGCAATCTCGCCTTACTCTCGAACCTAACGTTCAAACGTTGGCACGTTTGAACGCCCAAATGCTTCCAAAGGAGTCAACTCTATGTCAACATTCACAGACAACTTCATTCAAGCCAATGGCATCCGCCAGCATTACTGGCGCACGGGTGACGGGACGAAGCCCGCGCTCGTGCTGTGTCACGGGGTCACCGACAACGGCCTGTGCTGGACGCCCGTAGCCCGCGCGCTGGAAGCGGACTACGACGTGATTATGGTCGATGCGCGCGGGCACGGCCTCTCCGACGCCCCGGAAAGCGGCTATGCAACTGCCGACTTTGCTGCCGACCTCGCGGCGTTTATCCGCGCGCTGGGCCTGGAGAAACCAACTGTGCTCGGGCACTCGATGGGCGGCGCAACGGCGTCGTATGCGGCGTACCAATATCCGGAGCTGATCGGCAAGGCGTTGCTGGAAGATCCCGGTTGGTGGGATGACGACAGTCCGCGCCAGACGATGACAGAGGAGGAGCGCCGGGCCTTTGCCGCAGGATGGCAAAACCGCATTATCGAACAGAAACAACGCTCTCTGGAAAGCCTGATCGCACAATGCCGTCGAGATTGCCCCACCTGGGCCGAAGAAGAGTTGGAACCCTGGGCCTTGTCCAAGCAGCAGGTGAACCTCCACGTCCTCCAGGTGTTCGCGCAACAGCGCCCTCCCTGGCGGAAAATCGCTGCCGGGATACACTGTCCCACGCTGCTTATCACCGCCGAGGTGGAAAAAGGGGCCATCGTGACCCCCCAGATGGCCGAGGAGGCGCCCCGCATCAACCCGCGTATCCAGGTTGCCCACATCTCTGGTGCAGGTCACAACGTTCGCCGCGAAGCGTTTCAGGCCTTTATGGACGCGGTGAAAGCTTTTTTGTAGGGAGAGCGCAATCGGTAATTTGAGTAATTGGGGGTCGGGGATTAGCGCACTTTACAATCGGATCGCCAGTTGCCAGTTGTACCCCCTTTACTTTTTGTATTTTGGGTATATAATAGATAAGGTTGTTCAAAATCGCGCAAAAGGAGCCGTACTATGGTAGAATCACGAGGCAGCATACCCGGCGCCCACCAGAAGCACCTGGTCAAATTCTACGGGCTTTCGACGTGTATCTGGTGCCGCAAGACCCGCCAGTTCCTTGAAGATGAGAGCGTCGCCTTTGATTTCGTTTACGTCGATCTGTTGGAGAGCGACGAGCGCGAATCGGTGAAGGACGAGATCCGTAAATGGAACCCGCGCGTTTCCTTCCCCACTGTCGTCATCGACGATGCGCAGTGCGTGATCGGTTTCAAGGCCGACGAGCTGAAACAGGTGTTGGGGCTATGAGCGCCGAGATCACGCCGGAACGGATCGAGAAGGTGTACCAACGGCTGGACCGCGAGGCAAAGGAGGCAGCCTACAACCTCAACCCCGATAAGTCGTTCACGCTGGGGTTGGTGGAGGGGTTGCTCGTCAACGAAGGGCGCTACGGCTACTGGGCCTGCCCCTGCCGTCTGGCGGATGGCGTCCGCGAAAAAGACCTCGACATCATCTGCCCGTGCGATTACCGCGACCCGGACCTGGACGAATACGGCGCGTGCTTCTGCGCTCTCTACGTCTCCGACGATGTGCGCGACGGCAAACAGGAGTTGACGCCCGTGCCAGAGCGCCGTCCACCCGGCGGGCCAACCGCGCAGGCCGAAGAACCCGAGCACGACGAGGAATTGGTGGGGTTCACGCGCAGCGGAATGCCGGTGTGGCGCTGCAAAGTCTGCGGCTACCTCTGCGCACGTCCACAGCCGCCGCTCAAGTGCCCCATCTGCAAAGTGGACAAGGATCGCTTCGAGCGCTTCGCCTAGAAAAAAAGGATAACAAACAATGCCCCCTCCGTTTACCGTAAAAATTGGCTTTGTGCCCTCGTTCCGTTTCCGTTTTACGCCCTGGTGTCAGAAGATGCGCGACGATAGCCTGGCGGCGTTCGCGCGCGTCAAAGGCATGGAGGTCGTTGTCCCGCAGCCTTCACCTGATGGGAAGACGCTGAATGCAGAAAAAGGTTTGACGCCGCACGGCACCGTCAACACACTGGACGAGGCCGAAGTGGTGGCCGAATACTTCCGCAGCCAGCACGTCGACGGCCTCATCCTCTGTCCGCTGGATTTCGGCGACGAGCGTTCAGCCGTGAAAGTTGCCGAACTCCTCGGCGTGCCGGTGTTGCTCTACGCGACCAAGGAACCGCCCGCGCACGACGATGCCGGCCTGTCGCGCGTCTCCGATTCGTACTGCGGCAACCTTTCGATGGCTTCAGGGCTGTACCGACGCAAGATCACCTTTCGCTACGCAGGACTTTTCTTCCCCGACGAACCGGAACTGCTCGACGAGGTGCAAGATTTCGTGCGCGCCGTTGCGGCGATCAAGGGTTTGAAGAATGCGCGCCTCGGTCACGTGGGCGTGCGCCCCCCGAGCTTCGAGACCGTCGGCTACGATGAAACCGCGCTTATCCGCAAGTTCGGGCAAAACGTCATCTACAGCAACCTTGCGGACATCACCGACGCGGCGCGGCGCTATGCCGATGACGACCCGCAAGTGCAAGCCGTCATCGC
>JAKJAB010000204.1 GCA_022707725.1 Chloroflexota bacterium
AAAGGCCAACGCCGGCAAATAAATCACGTCACCGGGTTGAAGATCAGAACTATCCAGGCAATTTCCTCGCATCAGCAAGTATACACTACTACCTGCTGCCGCGGCTAGCGTCGCCATCGTGTCACCCACTTCCACGGTGTAGGGTCGCCAATCTACAGGCCAGGGGCACGCGGTCGGCGTGAACGTCGCGGGGGGCGGCGGTGGCGGCGTCTGCGGAGTGCCCGGCGTCGACGGAGGCAGGGTGGGGTAGAGCGTCGTCGTTGGTAGCTGGATCACCCTGGTTGGGCGCTGCGCCACCAACAGCGGGTCTACCTGTACCAGCAGCATGCTCCCCAGCACCATGCCGAGGATAACGATGCCCGTAAAAATTGCCCCCAAAAGGCGGATGAGCGGATGGCTTTCCACCAGATTGCCTCTCGTTATTTCTTTGTGTGATTCGTCGGCAGTATGAAGTTAAACGTACTGCCCACGTCGGGCTGGCTTTCTACCCAGATGCGCCCGCCGTTGGCTTCGACCAACGTTTTGGCGATGGCCATGCCCACGCCGGTCTCGCCCATTCCCTGGATGAGCGGTTGGCTTGCGCGCGTGAAGCGCCGGAAAACGCGGGGATAATCCTCCGGCGCGATGCCGCCCCCTGTGTCCATAACGGAGATACGAATATACTTGCCACTTTTGGAGGATTCGTCTTCGCCCGCGCTGATGACGACCTCGGTGCCTTGTCTGGAACACATCGCGGCGTTGGAGATCAGACGCAGCAAAATCTGGTAAAGGCTGTCGCGGTCGGCGCGCACGGCAGCCAGTTCGGGCGGCAGATCGAGGCGCACGGCCAGTTGGCGCTCGCGGAAACGCGCTGCCAGTCCCATCACGGCCTCTTCGATGATCTGGATGAGATTGACCGATTGCGGCGAAAGTTCGATGGGCCGGCTGTCTGGCGAGGCCGTGCTGATCAAATCGTTGAGCAGTTGGTTCATCTGCTCGATGTTAGCCTTGACGCGTTGGAGGAACTGCTGCTGCATCTCGGTCAGAATGCCGGCCTGTTCGCCCAGCAGGAGGTCGGTATAGCCAGTGATCGATGTCATCGGGGTGCGAAATTCGTGGGCGAGGCTGACGACGGCTTCCTGGCGCTCTGCGTCACTCTCCGGGGTGCGCAAGGTGATCGCCAGGCCATCGGGTTGCCCGTCGCGGCCCACCAACGCGACCAGGTCCGCTTCGATGGTCGCTTGTTCCATGGTCAGCGTGAGGTGCGCGCGCTTGAGACTGTTGGGGACATTCCGCGCGAGCAATGCATCCACCGTTTGTGTCCACCGTGGATCGGGATAAGCGCCGTTGATGGGGATGCCGGTCACATCGCCACCGGGCAGGCGTAGCATCTGGCGCGCGACAGCATCCGCCATCGTGATGATGCCGTTTTCGTCTACGACGACGAGGCCAACCGCCGCCGGGCTTTGCGTAGCTCCATTGTTTACGACATGCGCCTGTTCTGCGCTGGCGATTTGTTCCTGGAGGGCCGCCACGCGTGCTTCCAGTTCCGTGCGTATCTCGGTGGCGGCATCCAATTCGTCTTTGAGCTGGCTAAGTTTAGTGGCTAACGGATCGCGCTCCATCAACAGCATCTCACGGTCGCGCGTCAATTCCTGGATTTTGTTGTGCAGCGTCTCCCGCTCTTTGACCAATTCCTGCACTTCGTCCTGCCAGAAACTGGCCTCCATTTCGTTCATACCCTGGGGACGCGACGCCAACTCGCGGTTGAGACGCACCAACTCTTTGTCTCGCCCATCGATCTCTTGCGTCAGCACGGCGATCCGCTCGTCGAATTTTTGCACGTCAGCGCGCGCTTTTTCCAGCGCCAGTTCTAACTGTTGGCGCTCGGTATCGGAACCGCGCAGGCGGGACAAAAACGACATGTCCTGCGTCTGCTTGCGCGCGCGCGCAAGCGAAGCGCCGAGGAGCGCCGCAACCAGTTGTTGCGTGTTCAACGCCTCATCGGACCAGCGCTGCTTGCTGTCTGGATTGCTCAGCAAGAGTAAGCCGATGGCCTCATCTTTATCCGTTAACGGCACAATCGCCAGGGGGGCCGTATTTTGAATGCCTAATTTGTTATACAACGCTGTCAACCAGACCGTGCGGGATGACGTCTGGACAACCTGGGGGCGCTTTTGGGTGTAGACCTCGTTTACCACCGGATAATCCTCAAGGACGAGGATGGGCGTTTCGATCTGGGCCGCATTCGGTGGATGCAAAGCGACGACGTTGAGGATGGAGGGCGCATCCGGGGTCGGCAGCGCCACGGCGCACATGTCCACGTTCAGCAGGCGCGCCAGTTTTGATGATGCGAGAATCAGCGCAGGAGCCAGGTCGCGGGCGGATTCGACGCCATGTAGCAGATCCAGCAGCGTCTCATTGTCGAGCGCCAATCTTCCCTTTGTGGGTGCGGACGCGGGCCAAGATGGCGCCGGCAAAGGCACGCTGCTCTGGGATGGCGTCACCTGCCGGTGCACCAGCGCCGCGAGCAATGGCAGCGTGACCAACGAGGCCAGCCTCAGCCATCCCGAAAAATGTAACTGCAGATCCGGCCAGAGCCATTGCGCTACATGGCCGAGCACCCAGAACAGGCCCAGGCCAATGGCCCATTCCCATTCTGGTGGGCGTACAAGCAACGTCAGCAGCAGATAAAGCACCAGAAATCCAAGCGTGAGGATTTCCCAGATGCGTTCGTAGAACAGGCCGTTGAATGCATCGCCTCGGGCTTCCCAGGCCGGCCACAGTGCGGCGGCGCCAAAGACTGCGGCCCAGATCACCAAAAGCACGGTGGCAAATTCGAGCCAGCGCTCCAGTGGCGGAAGGATTTGCGCCGGAGAGAGCAACCCCGCGGTCCCCAGCAATCCGATGACAATCAGCGCGAGTCGGCCGAGCAACAACCCGGCAATCGCCCAGCGCCAACGCGCGGCCTGTGACGAAGGCGCGCGGCGGCGCGCCGTCATCGCGGGGAGAAGCGCCTGCTGCAAAGCAAAGAGCGTCACCAGGAAATAGACCAGATCCCCTGGTGGGTGGGTAATCAACTGGATAGCCTCATACAGAATGTTCATTCTAACGCTTCCTCCGGCGCTTTTTCTTACCTACTTCTGATTATAGAACAAAGAGCCGTGCTTGCAAGGCAGAGGGTCAATCAACGATAGTGCGGGAAACCGGCTAAGGTCGACGGGTCTATGGTCACTCCGGCCTTCACCTGATAAAAAGCCAGATCGTTTTCGAGTAAAATCCCCAGTAGGGAACAATTTGTGGTATAATAGCGTCGATCATTTATTCGGACCACAGGGGTATGTCGATGTCGCGTTATTTGAAGGTCTTATTTTTCCTAGTGCTTCTGCTGCTGGTACCCACTGCGGTGCAGGCGGCGACGGTAGACAATCCGGGATCGGATCTGTTTTCCGCCGATCCTGGCGCCGACTACGTCTGCCCGGCGAATGTCACCCAGCGGTACCCAGCCCGCTGCCCATCGTATAGTCCGGGTGCGCGACAGACCCGCATTGAGTATCTGCGGGCGACGTTGCCCAATCCCCTGCCTACGCTGGCCGTTGAACCTCTGGAAGTTCCAGAAGACGCCATTACGACGTATACCTTTGCCTACGTGCGCCCCCTTCCGGCAGCCACCTACCGCCATCCAGAGGAAGCGGCGGCTGGATTACCGCCGTTGCGCGAGTTCCTGGCGGGCGACAACTGGGTGAGCGTGCTGGGCGAAGTGGAATACAACGGCCAGATGTGGTACGAGATCAACGAGGGCGAATTTGTCCTTGCCGATCACATCGCCATCACCAATCCTTCGCGCTTTCGGGGTGTGCTGCTTCAGGAGCAGCCGCAGTATCCCTTCGGATGGATCAACCGTGATGTCAACCCCTCGGCGGTTCCCGGCGGGCCACCACGCAAGGAGATCGTGTTCCGGCGCTACGACCTGATCACCATCTTCGCACAAGAGTTGCTCGGCGAGACGATGTGGTACCTGGTCGGCGAGGAGCAGTGGGTGGATCAATCCTTCACCTCCCGCGTGGACGTCGCTCCCATCCCGGAGGGCGTCGATCCTGGCGAAAAATGGATCGAGGTGAACACCTACGAGCAGACGTTGGCGGCATACGAAGGCGAGCGCATGGTCTTTGCGACGCTGGTATCGACAGGCCGTTCCAACACGTGGACGCCCAACGGCTTGCATCGTATCTGGGGCAAGCTCCCCACCACGCCGATGATCAACCGTGACGTGGGTCCTGACAATCCGGGGTGGTATTATTTGGAGGATGTGCAGTGGACGCAATACTTCGATGGGGCGTTCGCACTGCACGCGGCGTACTGGCACAACTCGTTTAGCTTCACGCGCAGCCACGGCTGCGTCAATCTGTCCATTCTCGATGCGAAATGGCTTTTCGAGTGGACGACGCCCTATACGCCGCCCGACGTGAAGGTCGTCTACAGCAGCACTGCCGACCCAGGGACGTGGGTGTGGGTGCATAAGACGGGGCCGGTTCCGGGTCAGGAATAGCGGGATATTCACATCATTGAGGTAAAAGAACGCCGTGGCATTTGCGTCACGGCGTTTTTCTGTTTTATGGTATAGATATCGATTGCGCACCACCGTGTGCCTGGCGCGCCTCTACAAGACCCACGGTGCAGGAAAACCCCAAAATCTGGTTCACCCGGAATCTCGTGGGGGATGCCTCGCCCCTACATGACCCACGGTATAGAAAAACCCCAGAACCTGGTTCATCAGGAATCTCGTGGGGGATGCCTCGTCCCTACGAGACCCACGGTGCAGAAAAACCCCAAAACCTGGTCCATCAAGAACCACCTGGGGGATGCCTCGCCCCTGCGATATACCGATTGCCGGAATCGCAGCCTGTGGTATAATCTCCTTCGTCGTTGGGGCGTGGCCAAGCTGGCAAGGCAATGGACT
Organism: Chloroflexota bacterium; assembly: GCA_022707725.1. Taxonomy (GTDB): domain Bacteria; phylum Chloroflexota; class Anaerolineae; order B4-G1; family SLSP01; genus DSWT01. The sequence continues at coordinate 4,940 of JAKJAB010000204.1, forward strand.
TTGAATCCATGTATCGCACGTTCGAGTCGTGCCGCCCCAGTCTAAAGAAGATGCAATAGCAGGAAACAAAACGGGGCAGAGTCATCTGCCCCGTTTTTTGTGGAGACAAATGCGCATCCGCCGATGTTACCTGTTACTGCTGCATCTGTCGTCGATGTCGTCGAGTGCAAAAATCGCGAACAAAATGGACAAGGATTTCAAAATACAAATCGGGAAACACTTGGGGAAACGCTGTTTGGGAAACACCGGAAACATCCGGCGAAATGGATCAGGACACAGCCGACGTGCGCGCGGCGGGACAGGCGTTGCGCGCCGCGATTCTGCGTCTGGTAGAGTCGCCCGACCAGGCCAATTGACAAGTCCGGCAGCCTGGCTATACTGTCTCTACCCCAAAGGGAAGACGGGAGGACGCTGTCTACCAAGACGGTGTCTCCCGTTTTCTGTAGATATACATCATCAAGGTTGCCTAGCGCTTGTGTAAGACCAACTAGAGCCTGGCCCAACACAAAGCACATTACCATCAGGGGTATAGAGCATCCAATGTTCGTATTCACTTGAATGAACAGGTAAAAGATGTAGCACGACATCATCACTAAATACGAATTTGGTTTCCCAAATCGGTGTTAACTCAACTGTACGAAGCTCTCGATTCATCAAGCGTTTGACCGCTTGTTGAAGTTCAGAACGTGGATCTTCTGACCCGGCAACAAAAGTCTCGCCCTCCTGCAAACACCAAGCACAGTGTGTTATCCACAGATGCCATTCACCATGAGGCCGTTGGGGAATCTTTTCATTGGCGATTACTGCCCCAAATTCGAAAGTGATAAAGCTACCAACACCCAACGACACTTGCCACGCACTTTTGCCTAGTAGAGCTTCAATTTTAACTTTTACTTGTTGCAGACCTGAGTCATTCATACTCATGTCAATTTCCTCCCATATCGAAGAGGTTTAGCCCCTCATCCACAATATCCCAATAACCAGGGTTCTCCAGATGATGCAATGCGTCATGAAGCTGGCGTATTTCATCATAGCTTAACCTTCGGTCCAGTTGTTTCTCAATCTTCCTGACAGCGCCTCTAAATTGTTTGTTTTGCGCAGTATTACTTCCAGGTCGCCCGCCTTGCTGGGTGTTTTCTCTGTCTGGCAGCGGATTTAGCTTCGTATAAGCAATAATTCCCAAGCCATACGCTGCTTGCGCAGTTCCACCGATCACCATAGCAGCTTCGGCGGATAGTGCAACTTCTCCTACCACAACGGACCCGCCCGCTGTTGGTCCAGTTGTTGCGGCTGCCAACCCTGCTGTTGGCCCCATCGCTGCAGCCCCAGCGGCCGCTGTCGCCACACCGTTGATCATCAAAGTCCCACCTATGGCTTGACTCAGGTTGCGTCCCACCTGCTGCCCTTCGTGGAAACTTTCGCTTTGCCGGGTATCCCAGAAAGCATCGACCGTCAAGCTTAACGCAGCATTGAACGCGCCAAAGGACATATCGTTGGCTACTTGATACGTAGCACCAACGAGAAAGTCCACCCAGGCCGGGGTGTGACCCGAAGGATCG
>JAKJAB010000205.1 GCA_022707725.1 Chloroflexota bacterium
GGCGCATCACCTTTGCGCCAGGCAGCTCCTTCGCCGCCAGGTGGCTGGCAACGACCACTGTCTGCGGCCCGCTGATCTTCTTTACGTCGTCGGGCGAGCAGTGATCGAGGTGGTGGTGGCTGACCAGCACCAGGTCCGCGATGGGCGGCTGGCCCTGCAACTTCCACGGGTCGAAGTAGATAACCGGCGGCCCGTCCAGCCGGAAGCTATCATGACCGAGCCAATGTATTTTCTTGATCAACTCCTGTGCGTTCATTTTTCACCTCCAAAACATAGTTGCAAGTTTCAAGTTGAAAGTTGCCAGTTTAGAAACAGAAGAATAAACCGCGAATCTCGCCAATCGCCGCGAATCTTTTCCGAGTTAGCGAAGATTCGCGTGATTCGCAGTAAAATTCTAACGGCGGTTGATCAAACGCAGGACGATGTTCAGGATGATCGTCAACAAGATACTCAACAAGATCGAGCTGACGATAGGCACGAAGCACGACAAACTGCCATCCGGGCTGCGATAGCGGATGTCGCCGGGCAGCTTTCCCAACCACTGCATAAACGGCAGCTTCCCCAGGAGAAACAACAGCACGCCCAGAGCAACAATCCCTAGACCAATCACGATCAGCCAACGCCCAAGCGTATCCAGTGGAAACATCGCTCCACACTCCATTCGTGTCAATCCGTGAAGATTTGTAGTGATAGTGCGCCCCTACAGTGCGACCGCCAAACCAAGCGCATACTCTGGCTCGAAGCCGATGAGCGCGCGGGCTTTGTCGATGCTGATCAGCGACTCGCTGCCTTCGACGGGCCGCATCCACGTCTGCACATCGGGGTACATCAGCGAGGCCAATCCTTGGGTGGGCAACCCCGTGGCGTTGTGGCTGCCCACGATCCACAACGGATGGCTGCCCGTGTAGTCCGCCAGCACGGCCTTTTCGATAGCCTGTGCGGCATCCCGCTTATCCAGCATCGCCCAGAAGTCGTTGCGCCCGAAAGTCAGGGCAGCGGCGGGCATCTGCTGCATCGCGGTCATCATCGCCTCGTCGTCGATCTCGCCATTTCGATGCTGCGCCTGTAATTCGCGCCACCTGGCGAATGTCTGCTGCACCTGTTCACGACGTTCGGCTACGGGCAAGGCCATCAGCCCCTCGTAGGCCGCCTGGATGAAAGTGCGAAATTCCCCGGCATGGTCATGCTCGCGCTCGAACCACCGGCTGTCGTAAACCCACGGAAAGCGCAGACACGCGCCAGAAATGCCCTCGCGCCGCCAGTAATAGGCCGCGATCTCTTCCAAAATTTGCTTGGAAAACGAGTACACATCCGATGTGGAACCGGGATGCGCTTCGTCCAGCGGAAAGTAATGGATAGGAATTTCGCGGGTACCGTAGCCGTTGCCCAGCGCGTTGATCGAGCTGGCGCTGACCACGCGCTTGATGCCGTTTTCCGCTGCGGCCTGATACACGTTGAACGATCCACCGCAGTTGATGTGGAAAATCTCGGCGTCCTTGCCCGGAATGGGATCGGGAATAGCGGCGAGATGTACTACTGCTTCGATACCCTCGAAGTGCGGACGCAACGTCGCGTAATCGGTGATGTCGGCCTGGCGATATTCCGCCCCCCGCACCTCTTCAGCAGCCTCCACCGCAATCTCCGCTTTCGGGATGCGATCAAGCATACGCACGTCGTGCCCATGCGCCGCCAAATGCGCGACCGTCGCGCGCCCTATGTGGCCGATGCCGCCAGTAACGAGTATTTTCATAGGATCCTCACACAGACCGGCATAGGAACCTCCGTCACCTGACCGGTCGGTGTCAGACGCCCGGTCTCCGGATCGATGCGGAAAGTGACAATCGAGTCGCTGTCTTGATGCGCGGCGAAGAGGTACGTCCCCGTCGGATCGATGGCAAAGTTGCGCGGCGTCTTGCCCAGTGATGGCGTGTGTCCTATGTAGATAAGCAGCCCGGTCTCCGCATCGATGGCGTAGGCGACGATGCTGTCGTGACCGCGATTGGAACCGTAGAGGAACTTGCCCGACGGCGCGACGTGGATGTCAGCGCAGGTGCTCTGTCCGGTAAAGTCAACCGGCAGCGCCGGCACGGTTTGCCGCGCCTCAAGCGTCCCTTGCACGGCGTCGTAGGCGAAGGTGATAATCGTATTGCCCATTTCGGTGATCAAGTAAGCATAGCGCCCGTTGGGATGAAACGCCATGTGACGCGGTCCGGCTCCGGCTTCTATTTCGACCCACGGCGGGACGTGCGGCGGCAATGTCCCACCCTCCAGATCGAGCCGGTAGATCATCACCTTGTCGATGCCCAAATCTGCCACGAACGCGAACCGGTTGGTCGGGTCCAGGGTGATCGAATGGGCATGTGGACCTTCCTGCCGGCGCGGGTTGATGCCGGAACCGGTGTGCTGCACTACGACAGATGCCGGTTCCAGTCCCCCGCCCGCGCGCACCGGGAAAGCGGCGGCATTGCCGCCCATGTAGTTCGCCACGAAGACGCAGCGCCCGGTTCGATCCACGCTCACGTGGCACGGCGCGCCGCCCTGCGCGCGTTGGCTGTTGATCAGCGTGAGCGCGCCGGTTTGCGGATCGACCGCAAATGCGCTCACGCCCCCGCCCGGCTGCCCGTCGAATTCCATCGTTTCGTTGACGGCGTACAAATATCGCCGTTGGGGATCGAGCGCCAAAAAAGATGGATTCTGCACACCTCCGGCAACCCCCACCGGTATCAATGCGCCGGTCGCCATAGCCAGCCGGTAGATGTAAATGCCTTCACTCGCTCCTTTGTGCGTGTACGTACCGACGTAAACCAACCTTTCCTCATTTTGATCGTGCATAGAATTTACTCCTTGTGCAAAATAGTCAGAGTGTCGTTAGTCGGATAGTCTATATCAGCGTGGGCGAAATACAAGTAGGGGGTGAAGGCGTCGACAAATGGCTTGAAAACACAGATGGGATAACTATTGCCAATTTCTCAGAGAACAGCTATACTGTTTGTTATCATATTCAAATGGCTATCAGATTCCGAAAACTGCCTTATGTATAGACATAGGAATATGCACTTTGGGAGAGCAGAGGATGGAGAAGTTACCACGCGCCCATATCTCATCTAATGAAAACCAGCACTCCTGGTTGCAGTATGGAGAGAAGACTCTGTTCACGCCGGCCGGAAATCCTCATTCACGCCTACGTCGCATCCTGTGGGGGCTGCCCATCGTTGCCTTTGCCCTGTTATTGGTGGGGAATCTGTCACTATGGAAATACTCCGAACAACTGGCGCAGCATCTGGCCATCAATCAGAGCCGCAGCCTGGCCGAGGAGATCGCCCTGCGCGTCGAGAATCTGCTCAACGAGCGGTTGAACGACCTGGCGCTCCTGGCAACCTTATGGATCGAAGAACCCGACACCGAAGTGCGTCCCGTGCGATTTATGGCCGACGCGACGTGGTTGACCGAGCGTGAACCAAGCTACCATGTGATCAACTATGTGAACGCTGAGAGCATCATTCTTTACTCTGCACCCGAGGGCAAACGTCCAGAACTCGTTGGATTGGACCTCAAAACCCTACCAGGCCGCGAGGCATTACACCGTCAGGTCCGCGAGACAAGCCAACCGCTGGCCTCCAAACCGATGACACTGACGACCGACCGGCCCGGCCTGGTGCTTTGGTACCCCATCCTCGAGCACTCGGAATCCAAACCTGCTTTTGCCGGTATGATCGCGGGCACATTGCACATCGATACCCTGGTGGAACGCGCCATCACCGCCTCCGACCCAGAGATGTTTTACATCGAAATCGCGATTGACGGTATGGTCATCTACCACACGAATTCTTCCTCTTCAGCGCCAAAAGTCAGCCGAGACCTGGGGGCAATCCATACCATGAACCTGCTGGGGCGGACGTGGCAGGTAACAGTTTACCCGCGCAGCCAAAGCCCGCTTGGACGAATAGCGGGAACCAACCTGCTGCGGTTCGGCGCCAATCTCGTCCTGGCGTTCCTTGTGTCCGGGTTGCTGGCGCTCGCGCTGGATGCGGTAGACCGATTGCGCGTCAAACAACAGCAGTTACAGCAATCGGAAAGCCGCTATCGTCTGTTGGCCGAGAACGTCCGCGACGTCATCTGGACAGTGGATATGAACCTGCGGTTCACCTACGTCAGCCCTTCCGAGGCAGCTATGACCGGCTTCAGCCCTGATGAGACGCGCCAACTTTCCCTGGATCAGGTGTTATCGCCGTCCTCTTACGCCATCGCCGTCCAGGCTTTTCAAGAGGAAATAACTACGGCTAAAGCGATACAGCAGCCGCAACGCCAATCACGCACGCTCCAACTCGAGCGATGGCGCAAAGATGGCAGCCTTATGTGGATCGAAGTCATTGCCACATTTGTTTGCGACGAGTACGGACAGCCGCTGGAAATCGTAGGTGTGTCACGTGATATCACCGAGCGCAAACAGGCCGAGGCGGAACGCGCGCGGCTGCTGGAAACCATCCGGGCGCAGGCGCAGCGTGTCCAGCAGATCATAGAAACAGTACCCGAAGGCGTGTTGCTGATCGATGCCGACAATGTCGTCGTTCTGGCGAACCCGGTAGCCCGGCGCTATTTGGACACCCTCGGCGGCGTAGCGCCGGGCGATGCCCTTACCCACTGGGGGGAATGCGCCATAGAGGAACTGCTAACCTCACCACCACAGGGCCTCTGGCACGAAGTGGAGGCCACGTGCGGCGTCTTCCAGGTTGTGGCGCGTCCCTTGGAGAACGCAGCAGAGCCCGAAGGCTGGGTTCTGGTCACGCGCGATATCACCAAACAACGGGAAATTGAGAAAATCCACCAACGTCAGGAGCAATTGGCAGCCGTAGGGCAACTGGCTGCTGGTATTGCCCACGATTTCAACAATATCATGGCCGCTGTCGTGCTGTACGCACAAATGACGGCGCGCGATCCACAATTGCCCGCGCACGTGCGGGAACGTATGCACGTCATCAACGAGCAGGTAGGCCATGCCGCCAACCTGATCCAGCAAATTCTCGACTTCAGTCGCCATAGCATGCTGGAACGCCAATCGCTCGATCTACTGCCGTTCGTGAAAGAGCACGTCAAATTGCTGCAGCGGACGTTGCCGGAGCACATCGAAATCCGCTTCGAAAGCACGCACAACAGCTACATCGTCAACGTAGACCCCACACGTATCCAGCAAGTGCTGACCAACCTGGCGATCAACGCGCGTGATGCCATGCCACAGGGCGGCACGTTGACCATCCGTTTGGAACAGGTGACGTTCGCCACAACCACAGAGACGATCCCGCCGGGCGCGTGGGTGCGGATGACCATAGCCGACACCGGCGCAGGCATCCCCGCCGACATTCTGTCCCGCATCTTCGAGCCATTCTTTACGACCAAAGCGCCGCTGGGGACTGGGCTAGGCTTGTCGCAAGTGCGCGGCATCGTGGAAGCGCATGGGGGTCATATCGATGTGACCAGCGCGGTCGGACAGGGGACGACGTTCAGCATCTACTGGCCACTGCGCATCCCAGAGATGGCGAGCGAGACTCAAACGCCAACAACGCGCATCGTCGAACAGGGGCGCGGAGAGACATTGCTGCTGGTCGAAGACGATGCCGTCGTGCGGAAAGCTGTAGCAGAGAGCCTTGCTGCGATGAACTACCGGGTTCTGGAAGCAGCCAACGGTCAGGAGGCGTTGGCAATCCTGCAATCGCACCGCGACGCTATCGCTTTGGTGGTAAGCGACGTGGTCATGCCCAAAATGGGCGGCGTGGCCCTCCACCACGCGCTTCGCCAGCAGGGGATTGACGTCCCGGTGATTCTGTTGACCGGTCATCCTCTCAACGCTGAACTCGAAACCCTGAATGTTGAGTGGATGCTCAAACCGCCCGATCTGGCGGCGTTGTCTGCAAACATCGCGCGTATGCTACGGACAAGACGCAGTCAGCCGGAAGCGCAATGCTCATCGGATTAGTCCAATACAAACGGATGCGAAGGAGTCTATGCCGGAATATCCCGATATCGTGGTTTACATCGAGTCGCTACAGCATTTCGTGCAGGGACAGACGTTGACGCATGTGCGAATCGCGCACCCGTTTGTGCTGCGCACCGCGGAGCCACCGGTCGCGGCGCTACATGGCAAAATCTTGCGCGATCTGGAACGCCTGGGCAAGCGCATCGTCCTCGTTTTCGACGAGGATCACTTTCTCGTGCTGCATTTGATGATCAGCGGGCGGCTGCAATGGTATCCGCCGGATCGCAAGGTTCCGGCCAAAGGGTGGCTGGCAGCGCTGGATTTTGCCAATGGGACGCTGCTCCTCACTGAAACCTCGACGCAAAAGCGCGCGAGCCTGCACCTGGTGTGCGGGCAGGCAGCATTGCACGCCTTCACCCGCGGCGGCCTGGAAGTGATGGAAGCGACGACGGATGAATTCCGCGCCGCACTCCAGGCCGAGAATCACACGCTCAAACGCGCGCTCACCGATCAGCGGCTTTTCAG
>JAKJAB010000206.1 GCA_022707725.1 Chloroflexota bacterium
CCATTCCTGCCGCTGGACGAGCGAAAAGATGGACGCCATCATCAAGAATCTGCGCGAGACGGATCCCTTCGATACCGAAGCCGTCATCGCTATCGGCATCGAGGGCCTCAAGGAAGCCGTCACGAATATGCCCGGCATTCCGACCTACGGCTATATCGGCTTTGTCGGCTGGGACGAGTACTTCTGGACCAACTGGCCCGGCAGTGAAAATCCATACACTCAGCCGTATACGCACTGGCCTAACTTCAAGTACATGACCCCATTCCTGGAACCTACCGGAATGTAGTTTGTGCGCTGTGTGGTATAATAATCCTGGGCGGGCGCCTCGCTCGCCCAGGATTACTTTTGATAAGTGAGGTGGTTACCGTGACATTCGTGAAACGCTATCTCATCCCTCGTCTGGTTCAATACGTTCTCGTCATCTGGCTGGGCATCACTTTCGTTTTTCTCATTCCCAGAGTCACGCCGAATGATCCGGTTATGAGAATGATCGATCAGATGCAAGCGCGCGGTTCAACCCTGGAACCGGGCACAATGGATGAAATTATCCGCGACCTGACCGAGATGTATGGTCTGGAAGGCTCCTGGCTCGATCAATATTGGGCTTTTTGGGGCAGGTTGTTGCGCGGTGACTTCGGCGTTTCCTTTTTCCAATTCCCCACCCGCGTCAACAAACTTATTTTCACCGCCATGCCCTGGACTTTGGGGCTGCTGTTGACGACAACAGCCATCACGTGGACACTAGGGAATATCATTGGCGGGTTAGCGGGTTACTATTCGCGTAAGGGGTGGTCGCGGGTCCTGGATGCCGTCGCCATGATCGTCCGACCGCTACCCTACTATATCTTCGCCTTCATGCTGCTTCTGATTTTTGCTTATGTCGTGCGCTGGTTCCCCATTACAGGTGGAGCACCCCTAGGAGCTATCCCTACCTTCACCTGGCCCTTCATCAAAAGTGTCATCTGGCATTCAACTTTGCCTGCTGTTTCACTCATGGTCCTGGGGGGCGCAGTCACCTTCCAAACCATGAAACTCCTGGTGCAGAACATCAATGCGGAGAATTTCGTCCAGTACGCCAAACTGGGCGGCGTCAAAGAAGGTCGCATCGTGGGCAAGTACATCATTCGCAATGCTTTGCTGCCGCAAATCACCGGCCTGGCGCTTGGGCTGGGGCAAATCTTTAGTGGGGCGCTCATTACCGAGATCGTTTATGGGTATCCTGGTCTGGGGATGTTGCTTTACAGAGCCATCGTCAATGGAGACTATAACCTGATTATGGGGATCGTTATCTTTTCTATCTTCGGCATTACGACGGCAATTCTGCTCGTCGACTTGACATACCCCCTGTTCGACCCGCGGGTGAGATACACATAAGGAGACCGCTCCCATGAGAATCCTTAAAGATCTTTTCAGAGATTATCGCTTTTTCGTCAGCTTGAGCGTTCTGGTGATCATCGTGGTGATGGCCATCCTATCTAACTTTTCACCTTATGACCCTACGCTATGGAATGTCGTTCCGAGAGATACCAAGCCATCGGCGGAACACTGGCTGGGCACCGATTCAAACGGCCAGGATATCTTTTGGCAAGCGACGTTTGCCGTGCGCAATTCCCTGATCATCTCACTCATTGCCTCATTGGTTTCGCGGGCGATCGCCATCATGGTCGGCATGATCGCTGGATATAAAGGAGGCACAACCGACCGGGTGCTGATGTTTGCCGGCGACAGCCTGCTGGTCATCCCCATCTTTCTCATCATGGTTATGCTGGCTATGATGGTGCGGGAATTTATGAATCTGGTGGTTCTGGGATTGATGCTGTCGTTTTTCGGCTGGGCCTGGGACGCGCGCCTGATCCGCTCGATCATCTTGAGCTTGCGCGAGCGCGACTTTACCAAGACGGCCCTCCTCTCCGGTACAGGAACCGTCAAACTGGTTTTGAAGGAATACATACCCTTTGCCACGCCGTTGATCTTTTCGACTTTGATCAACAACATCGCCTGGGCGATTGGGCTAGAGATGACGCTGGCCATCCTCGGGTTGGTCAACCTCAACATTCCTACCCTGGGAACGATGCTGAACTGGGCGCTCTTCTATCAATCCATTCTGCTAGGGCGCTGGTGGTGGATCTTGACGCCGGTGGTCTTGTCGCTCTGCTTGTTTGTTGCGCTTTACTGGATGTCCGTCAGCATCAGCGAATACCTGGATCCAAGAACCCGCATCCAACGCGTCGGGGCGCAGTGAGGTGACTATGAACGAAACCATACTCAGAACCGAAGGGTTGAAAACTTTCTACATCCTCGACGTTTTTGGAACCCAGAAGATCGTGAAGGCAGTCAACGACGTCAATCTCAATATCCGGACCAACGAAGTCTACGGCATCGCCGGAGAAAGCGGCTGTGGAAAGACGACGCTGCTGAAAGCCCTCGCCGCCGCAATCGAGCCCCCGCTGCGCCTGGTCGACGGATATATCTTCTACTACGTCGATGGGAAAGCGGTCGATGTCGCCACGCTGAGTCCGGAAGCCAAGCGAAAATTGCGGCTAGACTACATCGCTTACGTTCCCCAAGGCTCGATGAGCGCGCTCAATCCCGTGATCAAGCTGAAAGAGACCTACCAGGATTTCATCAGCAGCCACGTGAGTGGCAAGACGAAAGAAGAAACCATCCAGCTCGCCGAGCAACATATCACAGAGTTGGGCCTGCCGCCCAAAATTTTGGACTCATATCCACACCAGTTGTCCGGTGGGATGCGACAACGGGTGACCATCGCGTTGGCGGCGCTGTTGAAGCCCAGCATCATTATCGCCGACGAGCCAACCACGGCGCTCGATGTGGTTGTCCAGCGCGGCGTCGTGCAGCTCTTGATGGACATTCAGAAAAGGCTGAAAAACACGATCATCCTGGTGACCCACGATATGGGCGTGCAGGCCAATATCGCCGATCGGGTCGGCATTATGTATGCCGGGAAAATCGTCGAGGAATCGACCACCGAAAAGATTTACGGCGTTCCACAGCATCCCTATACCAAATTCTTGATCGATTCACTCCCGCAGTTTGGCGACAAGTCGACCCGCCAAAGCGTGCCCGGAAGCCCCCCTTCGCTCATCGATCTGCCCAGTGGATGCGCGTTCCATCCCCGGTGTCCCCATGCGATGGGAATTTGTACGGAACAGACGCCAGACCTCATCACACTGGATACCGACCACAAAGTCGCCTGCTGGTTGGTTGGAGGAGAGCATGGAAAAACTGCTTGAAGTCAAGAACCTGACCAAAGTATTCACCATGGGGAGTATACTCTCAAGAGTCAGATTGACAGCCGCCGATGACGTGTCCTTTTACATCAAGCCGGGTGAGATTTTTACCCTGGCGGGTGAAAGCGGCTGCGGTAAGACCACAACGGCCAAGATCATTCTAGGTTTCGAGGAACCGACGTCTGGCACGATCATCCACGAAGGCAAAGATCGCGCAGAAACCAAAGGCAAGAAAGTCTGGCAAGAAGAGGGCATCCAGGCCATCTTTCAAGATCCCTTTGGCACGTTCAATCCCTTGCGCGTCGTCGACCGGTATTTCTTCGAGACTGTCCAGAACTTCAAATTGGCGGCAACCAAACGCGAAGCCATCGACGTGATCGACGAGACGCTGCGCTTGGTGGGCCTTTCATACGAAGAATTCGCCGGGAAATACCCCAGCGAATTCTCCGGCGGACAACTGCAACGAGTCTCCATTGCCAGAGCTTTGCTGACCAAGCCCAACCTGCTCATTGCCGACGAACCGGTTTCGATGGTCGATGCTTCTCTCAGAATGTCAATCGTCAACCTGTTCAAACGGCTCAAAGAAGAGGGCAACCTGGGCGTGCTCTACATCACGCACGATCTGGCGACCGCCTACTACGTGAGCGAGCGCATCGCCATTATGTTCAGAGGCAATATCGTCGAAATAGGGCCGGTAGAGAAGGTCTTGATGGAACCCAAACACCCTTACTCGCAACTCCTCCGTGAATCCATCCCAGAGGCAGATCCGACAAAGCGGTGGAGCAAACGGATTGTGCTCGCAGAAACCGAGGAAGAGGAATATATGCGGGTGGGTTGCAAGTTCGCCGGGCGCTGCCCTCATGTTATGAATATATGCAAAGAACAAGCGCCCAAGGACATCGACGTTGACGGTGTGCTCGTCAAATGTTACCTGTATAACGGGACCTCCGCAACGCCGCGCCAATAACCGTCAGCGGAAGACACTCTTACAAACTGCCTGAGAACTTCTCAGGCAGTTTTTGTATGGTAGAATAGACAAACTTTGAACACTCTTGAGGATAAGCTTGTGAGAAAGAACCGTTTAGCATGGTGGCGCGAGATCAAGGATCGCCTCCGCAACCTGGACCTCTTTGCCATAGACGGCGTGCCACGCCGTTACCACAAAGGCATGAAAATGTTCTGGTGGGACAGTCTACTGACGACAGTGTCCATCGCCTTTGTAGATACGTACCTCTCGCTGTACGTGCTGGCCTTGGGCGCCACCAGCACCCAAATCGGGACGCTCGCGTCGGTATCTAGCTTTCTCGGCACGTTGACGCCGTTGCCCGGCGCGGCGCTGGTGCAAAAACTCGGTCGCCGAAAGCCCCTCATCGTATGGTCCTCTCTACTCGTCCGCATACTGATTCTGTTGGCGGCGCTGGTACCGTTGTTCTTCACCGGCTACACCGCCGTCTACATCGTCATCGGCCTGTTTGCCCTGCGGACAGGACTGAACAATCTGGTCCATCCAGCCTGGGTCTCGATGACCGGAGAAATCGTCCCCCTCCAACATCGCGGGCGCTACTTCTCGACGCGCAACACGACGATGGCGCTTGCCTCGATGCTGCTCGTCCCGCTGGCAGGGCAGTTGATCGACGGCATAGGCGGCATCCCCGGTTACCAGGTCAGCCTGGTATTGGCCTTCGCAATCGGCCTGACCGCTTCGTATGCCTACTCGCGCGTCCCCGAACAGCCGCTTACAGTGGACCCGCAAGCCCAGCGCGCTTCGCTATGGCAAACTCTACGCAGCAACCGCACGTTCCTGTTTTTTACCATCATTATGATGTTCTGGACTTTCGGCGTGCAGGTCGCCGGGGCGTACTTCACTGTCTATCAAAAGGATGTGCTCCAATCGACCACCCGCCTTATCGGTTTGCTGACCACGCTGACGGCGCTCACCACCCTGATCGGCCAGCGCGTGTGGGGACGCTTGATCGACCAACGCGGCTCGCGTTGGGTGATGACGTTGTGCGGCCTCATCATCCCCAATATGCCCTTCGTTTGGATGTTCGTCACCAAGCCGTGGCACGTCATCTTCATCTCCCCGCAAAGCGGCTTCCTCTGGGCCGGCTTCAACGTCGCTAGCTTCAACCTGCTGCTGGAACTGCCCGACCAAAAGCTGCGCACGCAGGCCACGGCCAGCTACACCACGCTGACCAACATCGCCAGCATCGTCGCCCCGCTCGTCGGCGGTCTGGTCATCAGCAACCTCGGCTATCGCTGGGCTTTTGGCCTGTCGGGCGTATTGCGCCTGTCCTCGGCTATCGCCTTTTTGCTCTTGCTCAAACCATTCAAGAAGAAAGAATCAGCGAAGAGAGAATCAGCGAAGAGAGAATCAGCGAAGAGAGAATCAGCGAAGAGAGAATCAGCGAAGAGAGAATCTGTAAATAGGAAGCTAGCAACATCTGACGGTGTAACTAACGGCTATGAGACTAAGGACTATGAGACTATGACAACTTTCTGGACTTTGAACGATCGGCAGTATTACGAAGCGCCCGGCCTGGCGGTGACGGTCTTCCACGACTTCTACCCCGAAGGCAAACAGGGCGGGGTCACGCTCATCCAGCACGGCGAGCGCGTAGCGGCGTGCGGCGATGTGCGCCTGGAACCCACGCCCGGCCAGTGGCGATCACTGCCCAAAGTCGGTGAGCGGCAGGTGGAAGGCGAGTGCGTCAGCGTCCCGGCGCACTTCGAGGAAGCAGACATCCGCTATAGCGTGCGCATCTGGCCGGAAGGCGAGAGTCTGCGTGTCGTCGTAGATTTGGCTGAGCCGTTGCCACCTGCCTGGGAAAGCAAAGCCGGCTTCAACCTGGAGCTGTACCCCGGCGCGCTGTTCGGCAAAACGTTCCATTTGGGGACGACCGCCCGCGTCTTTCCACAGCAAGCCAACGGCCCAATGCAACGCATCGGCGACTGTCCACACTGTCCGGTTCCGCTGGCGAACGGCCCCACCCTCACCGTGGCGCCGGAAGACCCGCTGCGCCATCTCGTCGTCGAATCGCTGGACGGCGAAATCCTCCTCTACGACGGGCGCAACACCGATGCCAACGGTTGGTTCGTTGCCCGCGAAGTCATTCGACCTGGCGTCACTGAAAACGCACTCGAATGGCGCATCACGCCGCACAGCATTCCGGGGTGGCAACGCGACCCTG
>JAKJAB010000207.1 GCA_022707725.1 Chloroflexota bacterium
GTTGATGTCGCGGTAACCCTTACGGATCAACGCGCGGATTTCGCCCGCCGTCACCCGTTCGCAGCGGCAGACGATTGTGTCGTCGTCCAGGTTGACGACTTCCTCGCTGAGCGCCGAACCGACCGACAAATCCTGGACCCGCAGCCCGGCAATCAGCTTGGCAATTGCCTTCGGCGCGCGCAGTTTGACCATCACGGTGCGGTCGTTGCGCTTGATTGCGCGCACGCTGACGACCTCCGCCTCGCCGAGTGGGTTACCCAGCGAATCGAGCACCGTCACCCGGTCGCCAACGGCGACGTTGCTCGACAGGAACTCGTAGGCCAGCGTCACCGTGGGCATCTCGGCGTCCTTGCGGTAATCCACCAGCGTGATCGCCAACCCCGGGCAGACCGCCACGCACTGTTCGCAGCCCAGGCACGCTTTCTCCGCCTCCAGCCCCAGGTAGGTGGGGACGTTGCGGATGTCGGACTTGTCGATGTAAATCAACTGCTGCGGGCAGACCGAAGTGCAAGGGTTGCAGGGGATTTCTTGCGAGCAGTGGAAGACCGGGAAAACGCCCTCTTCTTGTGCGGGAATGCGCTCTGGGATCACCGCGCCGGGGTGCGATTTGAGGATGTCGCCGGTGCGCCGCCACTCGTCGGGGACAGCGTCCTCCGTCGCGCCGAGCGCCCGCGCGATCTCCAGTCCGCGAATCTTGCCGGAGAATATCGCCGCCGACGCTTCCGCGATTTCCTGGGCGTCGCCCGCGTCGAAAACCGTCATCCCGAAGTCCCGCGCCTTCTGCGTGAACTCGTTCACCGGGTCGAGGCCCACGGCGATGAGCACCGTGTCGCAGGCGAAAGACCGCTCCGTGCCGGCCACCGGCTGGAAGTGCTCATCGACCTGCGCAATCGTCACCGATTCCACGTGATCGTCGCCGTTGGCGCTGACGACCGTGTGCGACGTGTAAATCGGTACGCCAAAGCGGGCCAGTTTATCCCGGTGGACCTTGTACCCGCCGCATTCGGGGAGCGCCTCCACCAGCCCCACCACTTCGATGCCGGCCTGAAGCGCGTGATACCCCGCAATCAGCCCGACGTTCCCACCGCCGACGATGAAGAGCCGCTGCGCGGCTTTCACCAAATCGCGGTTCACCAACGTCTGGAACGCCCCCGCGCCATAGACGCCCGGCAGCGTGTTCCCCTTGAACGTCAGGGATTTCTCCCGCGCGCCGGCGGCGACGAGCAGGATTTCGGGATGCACAAGCACGTACTCCGGTTGGGAAGTAGGGAGTAGGGAGTAGGGAGTAAGGGACTCGTGATTCATGATTCGTGATTCATGGTTCGCTCCCCGCAGAATTCCCACTTTCCCATCGCTAAACACGGCGAGGGCGGTGCTGTTGAGCCAGACTTCGATGTTGTCGTGACGGCGAACGTCGTCCGCAAGGCGCACAGCGATGTCGATGCCGCGCGTCCCCGCGTGGACGGCGTCCACGGAGCCGAAAAAGCGGTGCGTCTGCAAAACCAGCTTCCCGCCGAGGCGATCCTTGTCGTCCACCAGCAGCACGCGGACGCCATATTCCGCCAACTGAATCGCCGCCGACATCCCCGCCGGCCCGCCGCCGATGATGAGCACGGGCGCGTCGATTGTCCGCAGTTCGCGGGAGGGCGGCGGCTCGGCGACCAACGGCAACACGGGCAGCCCTTCCAGCGGCTCGACGACCATGCCGGGCGACACCGGGGTCATACACGCCTTCACCGGCAGGCCGTCGGCGATAACGAGACATTGCGAACACTGCCCGTTCGCGCAGAAAATGCCCTGCGGCGAGCCGTCGCGGTGATGGTGTCCGAACACGTGGATGCCGTGCGCGAACAGCGCCGAGGCAATCATCTCGCCGCGCCGCGCGGTCAATGGACGGCCTTGCCAGGTAAACTCAACGGGATCAGCGTCAGAAATCGGAAGGATAGGATGCGCTTCGATACGATAACTTGTCATACTTTCTCCTAATGAAGATAAAGAGTAATCACTGTCAGTATAGCAAGAGGAATGTGGGGATTACACTGAAGTTAGACCCATCTTTGAAAGTTAAAAAGCATAACAGTAGCCGGTAAACGGTAGACGGTAGACAGGGGATTTTTCTCCCGCCTACCGTCTACTGTCTACCGTCTACTGGCTAGCGTCTACCTGGGAAACCGCAAAACACCGCCGTTCGGCTGCGGGATATCAGGCCACATGCGGCCTTCGCCGTTGAATTGAGGCAGCCAGGGCGCCAGGGCGTCGAACATCTCGTCGCACATCGCCCAGACTTCCGGCGGATTGCAGACCGCGCCGGTCAGTGGATCGTGGAGCACAGCGAGCTTGACCAGTTCCCGGTTGCCCGTCAGCGCCGCCTCGACCGCCATCTCCTGCACATTGATGCTGACACGGCACGTCGCCGCGCATGCCATCGGCAGGTCACCCACCCACGCGGGGCTGATGCCGTTGCCGTCCACGTAGCAGGGCAACTCAACCGTACAGCCATCAGGCAGGTTGGTGATGAGACCCGTGTTCGCCACGTTGAAGTGCCCGCGATACGTCCGCCCGGTCTCCAACGACTCGATGATGTACGATCCGTGCTCGCTGCTGCGGTCGCCCAGGGGGATCATGTCCACTTCGCCGCTCATATATTTGGGATAGAGCTGCTCGTACTCGTTGCGGCTCTCGGTGGTTACGCGCAGATAGCCGCCGGTCTCGCCGTTGATCCAGCTATCGAGCGAAATCCAATCTTTGATCTCGTCGGGCCGTTTGCGATACCACGGCACGTACTCGCTCAGATGTCCATTGGACTCCGTCGAGTAATAGCCAAAGCGCCGCAACACGTCGATGCGCACCTTTTCGGTCTGCGAGAAATGCGGGTGTTTCTCGAAGGCTTCCAGCAGATAGGGCGTCATGTCCTTGCCCTTGTGCGTCACCTGGATGTACCACGTCTGGTGGTTGATGCCCGCGCAGATGAAGTCCACCTCTTCTTGCGGCAGCCCCAACGCCTGCGCGATCTGCCAGTGCCCGCCCTGAACGCCGTGACATAGCCCGACGACCGGCACGCCGCCGGCGCGTCGCACCGCCCAGGTGTTCATCGCCATAGGATTGGCGTAGTTGATCAACAGCGCGCCGGGGTTGGCGACCTCGCGCATATCTCTGGCGATGTCGAGCAGCACGGGGATACTGCGCAACGCGTAGAAAATGCCGCCCGGCCCCAACGTGTCACCGACGCATTGGTCCACGCCGTACTTCAACGGGATTTCGATGTCGTGGCGGAACGCTTCCAGGCCCCCCACCCGAACCAGACAGAAGACGTAGTCCGCGCCCGCAATTGCTTCGCGTTGGTGAAGTGTCGGCGCAATCGTAGCCGGGACGTCGTTATCCGCGATCATCTTCCGGCAGACGTTCGTGACCATGTCCAAATACGTCGGGTTGATGTCCATAAAACGGAACTCCGTATCCCGCAGCTCCGGCACGGCGAGAATATCCATCATCAACCGCCGCGTAAACGTCAAACTTCCAGCACCAATCACTGCGATTTTAACCATAGAACGACCTCCTCGAAGATAGTAATTTGGGAATGGTGATCAGGGATTTGTAACTGGTAAGCGGGAATCAGACAAATCCCATTCACCAATTACCAGTTACCGATTATCACCCTCCCCCTTCTGAAACAAGAATCGCTGCCACAGATGCGCCAGGTTGCCCACATCGGGCGTGTAGGCGTCGAGGTAGTGGAAGCCCCACCCGGCCATGAAGTGCTGCAAGGCAGCGGGCTTGTAGGCGCGGACGCTCATCAGCTCAATCGACTCGCCGGGCAGGCAGCGCACGACGCCGCCAAAGCACGGGAACTCCAGCGCCTCACGGACGCGGAACGACGCGACGTAGCGCAGCGCGTCCACATCTTCCTCGTAGATTTCCTCGCCGACCAACTCGCCGGCCGCTTGATCGATGCACAGCTTTTCGAGCAGGTTGGCGAAGAATCCGCTCAAGTTCTGCGGCAGACGAACCAGCCGGTTGCGCAACGCCTCGTTTTTGTCCGGCGTCTCGAATTGCGGGACGACGTCCAGGTAAAGGTAGTCGCCCGCCGGGACGATGCGCGCTAGCGCCTCGGCGATGACCGTCTGCTCGAAGTTGCCGAACGTGCCGCCGAGCATCGCGTACACCTGTGCGCCATAGTCCGCCAGAAGCGGGCGCCATTTGTCCACAAAATCAGGCCGCAAAATATCGGCCAGCACAAATGTTTTGGAGAAAGGCTCGTCGGCGAGATTCTGCTGCGCGAGGTTCAACATCATCCGTGACGAATCCACGCCAAAGTAAGCCACGGGATAGCCCGCAGCGTGCGCGGTGCGCAAGAGCGGCTGCTCCGGTCTGGCATTGCCGCATCCTAGACTCACAAAAGCAATGCGTCGCTCCTCCGTCCAAAACGGCTGCCGGGCGAAGAACGCGCATTCATCATCGGAGCACATCTCCGCCAACTCGGCCCCGCGATACGTGTAGAAGGTCTCCGCGCCCTCCGTCGTGTAAAACAAATTCTGCCGCACCTTCTTGTGCTGCTGAAAATCCGCCAGATAGTCGAACTCCAACTCCGGCGCTTCTGCCAAAACAATGATGTCGTCCATACCACCTCTTTTTTAGTCAGCAGATCAAGCAGATTTTTCTTGATCTGCTAAATCTGCTTGATCTGCTGACAGATATTTGTCTTCGTCAGGCATATCGCGTGACTGGCGATGCGCGCGGAGGTCTACGGAATCGAAGCCCCCGAAGGGCCTTGCCAGGCGTCGCTCCGCCATCGTGATGTACTCCGGCGTGATGTCGATGCCGATATAGCGCCGGTTGAGGGCCTGCGCCACGCGCGCCGTCGTCCCGCTGCCCACGAACGGATCGAGTACCACGTCGTTTTCGTTCGAGCTGGCGCGCACGATGCGCTCGATGAGAGCCTCCGGCTTCTGCGTGGGATGCTCCTCGCGCTCCGGGTTGCTGTAGTGGACGTGCGAGAACGTCCACACATCGCCAGGGTTCGCGCCGCGCATGTTGTTGCGCTCGCGGTAGTACTTCTGCGGGATGCGCACCGCGTCGAGGTTGAAGGTGTAGTCGGCGCTTTTGGTGAAGTAGAGGATGTCCTCGTGACGCGGGGAAAAGCCAATCGTCCGCCCGGTCCCCTGCGTGTAGTGCCAGGTAACCCAGCCGTTGAAGAGCAGCCCCATTTCTTCCAGGATGCCATACAATCGGGCGATGAACCGCACGCCCATAAACACGTAGAGGCTGCCGTCGTCGCGCAGGATGCGAACGCACTCTACCAACCACGCGCGCGTGAACTGCTCGTACTCATCCCACGCTTTCAGGTCCACCATCGCGCCGTAATCCTTGCCCAGGTTGTACGGCGGATCGGTACACACGAGATGCACACTCGCTGAGGGGATCTGCGGCAACACGATAAGCGCATCGCCGGCGATAAGCCGGTCGGTGAATGAGTCCAGTGTATGTTCGCGCGTCATGCCTGGGATTATAGCGTCAGATGCATGAAAGCGAAAGTACCCGTATTCAACGGGGACAAAAAGAATCCCGGTTTCTTTCGGAAACCGGGATTCTCCATCAGCGTGATTTTCTCTCAAGCGAATGCGCCAGACACAAGTAACGCGCCTGGTTTAGAATTAACCTCCCGGCGCGAGGCCAACCAGCGCTGTAACGAGTGCGCGCTTTCCCCACTGGACCGTCCCGCCAATAAGCCCTCGATCCCGATGTGTTCATCCAGGTCGGGCCACTCAATCGCGTACCCATCGCCCAACAATTCCCAGTTTTGCCGTTCCGAGTCAGTCGCATAGAACAGGCGCGGATACCAGGCCAGCGGCACGCTAATACGCCGGCCATCGGAAAGCATAACCGTCAGTTCATCTTCGGTAACGCTGACCTCTGCCGCCACAGGTTCGATTTCAAGCACCAAAGTATTCATGCCAAGCCTCCAAAAGCGTCGCCTCATGCTTCATCACGAGCCGCACAATGCGCGTTAACTCGTGAGCCGGAAAGCCATAGTTCTTGGCAAGTTGAACCGGGTCAAGCCACACTTTGACGACACGCCGTTCGCGTTTCACATGAATATGGGGCGGCTCGCCCTTATCAGAACTGAAAAATACGAAACTATATGGACCATCCTCAAGCACAGTCGGCATCGTAATTTATCCGTGTCTTTATTATACACCCATTCTATGCAGCATCTAACGAAGGCGGAGTTTCCGATTCGGCGGCCTCGACTTCAGGTGCAGCTTCCGGCTCTGGCTTCGGCTCCTCCGCTTTCGGTGTCAGCGCGTGCGCCAACACCTCGTTCACGTCCTCCACCAGGATGAACTCTACTTCGTCACGGATTTTGTCTGGCAGTTCATCCAGGTCCACGTCGTTCAGCTTGGGGACGAGAACGCGCTTCAGGCCGGCGCGGTGCGCCGC
>JAKJAB010000208.1 GCA_022707725.1 Chloroflexota bacterium
GGTCCGCCGGCGCTTCCAGGCGGCGCGTCTGGAAAATCTCCCCCGGCGAGATAAACTTGCCCCCATCCCACCACGTCCCATCGGTGGGCCATTGGGGAACGTCTTGGGCGTAGGCTTGCAGTTGAGGCGCGGAGGCTTCCTGGGACTCCCCCTCTTGCGCCTCAACCTCTACGCTTTTTTTTGACGGTCCTCCCCGGCAGCATCGCCGTACATCGAGACATCTTCCTGTTCGGCTTCCACGTCGGAGGCTTTGTCGCGCGCGGAGGCTACCATCTTGTCCAGTTCGGCGATGGAAGTCTGCACCTCGTCGAAGGTTTTGAGGATGACCAGGTCGGCGCGATGGCCGTCCACGCCCAGCCCCGCCATCATCTCGGCGATGGTGGACATGTCGTTGCGCGTGTAGCGCACGTCTGGCAGCAAGCGGCGCGCGTCCTCGATGCGCTCCGCCAGCATCATCTCCTGCGGCAGCCACTCCTCGTAGAAGCCCGCCGGGTCCTGCTCGAAGGCCAGGTTGCGTTCCATGATCGCCATCCGCGCCCGCGCATCCCGCACACCCTGCACGTCCACGCACAGCGCGAAGCGGTCCAACAACTGCGGGCGCAGGTCGCCTTCCTCCGGGTTCATCGTCCCCACCAGGATAAAGCGCGCCGGATGCTGGAAGGAAATGCCCTCGCGCTCGACGGTGTTCACGCCCATCGCAGCGGCGTCCAATAGCACGTCTACGATATGATCGTCGAGCAGGTTGACCTCATCCACGTAGAGGATGCCCCGGTTGGCGGCGGCGAGCACGCCCGGCTCGAAGTGGCGCTCACCCTTCTGGATGGCGCGCTCGATGTCAAGGGTGCCGACCACACGGTCTTCGGTCGCGCCGACGGGCAGCTCGACGAAGGGCACTTTCCGCGTGTACGACGGTAGCTTTTCGCCCTGCGCCGCGTGTTCACGACAATTCGTACACCACGTCGCGGGTTGGTGAGGATCGCAGCCGAAAGCGTCACCGGCTACCACGTCGATGTCGGGCAGCAGCGCCGCCAGCGCGCGGGCTGCGGTCGATTTCGCCGTACCGCGCTCGCCCCGGATGAGCACGCCGCCAATGCGAAAGTTGATCGCGTTCAGGATCAGCGCCCGCTTCATCCGCTCCTGATTCACAATCGCGGTAAATGGGAAAACCAAACGTCCGTTATCTGCCACTTGACCTCCTTTAGAACAATCCAAGGTCAAAAGTCTGAAGTTTATATTTGTTCAATCCGTTGAGCGAGACCGTCTGAAAAAACGATCTTCGATGAGCCGGACGGCAACAACCGCCACCATGAAGACGATCAGCATATTGAGCCACACGCCATCCCAAAGCTTCTGAACGGTGACGGTGGGCGTAACGCTCACGCCGGCGGCGTTGGCCGTCGCTACGAATTTGAGCGGGGCCGACATCGCCGCCACCATCTTGCCCTGCTGCATCGCCCAGGCCTGCATCTCCGCGTAGACGTCGAGTTCGGTGTCAGCTTCGCCGTAGGAAAGATGCCGCCCGTCGTTCCGGCCAAACACCCGCCAGCGCAGCGGCATAAACGCCGAAGCGTGGCTTGGGTCGGCCATTTCCCATCCGGCCGCGGTGTAGAACTCCACCCAGGCGTGCGCGCCAGCGGGATGATTCCACGTCGTAGTATACACCATAAATGGCAACAGGGTTTCAGGGAAGTATAGGCCGCTGATTACCTGCGCAGGCGCGCCGGTCGCACGGCACAGCGCCACCATCAAATTGGCGAAATCCTCACAACCGCCCACCTTGCTCACCAAAGCGTCCATCGCGGTCGGCGTGACATTGATCCTGGCTTCTGTAGGCCAGGTGAGATAGCCTGCGACAAAGCTGTAGATGGCAAATACGTCCCGGCGCGTCGCCGCGTTGTGCTCGCTCAAAAGCGCCGCCAACTGGGCAATCGGCGCGGCGTCGCTCTCGATTTTCTCCTGGGGGGATAGGTGGAGTTCGTCCACGGGTGCATCCCATAGTGTTTTCCCCTGGGGCAGAACGGCTTCGTAGGCGACCGTCACGGTGCGGGTCGTTCCGGCGGGGAGCGTTCCCAAAAGCATAAGGGTTTCCAAATCGGGCACACGTTCGCGCGAGATTTCGCCATCCCAGGTAACATCGACGGCGCTCACGCGCTGATACGGGCCGCTGCGGGGCGCCAGCACGCCTAGCGCGATATCGCTGGATTCCATCGCTGCCGTAAACTGATACTGCTCCACCACGCGATAACGCGCCGTCGCTGGCAGGCCATAGAGTGCGCCAAGCATCGCGCCGGACAACACGACGACGTAGACAAGCATCCGCAACACATAAAACACCTTCGCCATCATAACTGCTCCACTACAAACCTATATGTTAATTCGCCATCGACGCACGAGAAACGCTCGCCAGCACAATTTTCGGGTAGACTCCACCTCAATCCCCTGCATCGCGCAACGACTTCAGTGTGCGCACCAGGCCGATCAGACCACCGGCTGCCATCCCCAGACCGGTCACAATCCCATAGAAGGCAAAATCCGGACGCGTCTGTAACTCGCTGGTGAAAAAGAGGATGAGCATATACACTCCGGCAAGGAACAGAATCACGCCACCGACCAGGGTTCCAATACCAAGCGCCAGCATCAGAGAACTCTGCCGTTTGACGATCTCATGCTCGTTTTCCAACGCGACCCGTGCCACAAACTTCTCCGCCTCCGGCCACGACATATCACCGGTTTCACAAATATGACGGATCAACGTGTTGCGGTCCGCGCCGCTGCCCAATTCTCGCGCCACGTATGTGGCCAGGTCCTCACGGGTCAAAGCAGCGAATTGCTCCTCATCGGCCTCGCCGCCGGTCGTATACTCAAACAACTCGGGAATTGATACGGGCGGGGAGGGCGACGGCGCCTCAAACACATCTACCGGAGATGATGTCGCGGAAGATGTTAGCTGCTGTAACATCGTCAATGCCCGGCGGTTTTGCGAGTCGAGGCGCAGGACTCTACGATAACATTCAGCTTGCTGTGCCGGTTCGTCAAGCAGCGTCGCCATCAGCAACCAACCCTGGACACTGGCAGGCTGTTCGCGTAGAAAACGTGCCAGCTCTCTCTTCGCGCCCAGGTGATCGCCCGTTTGAGCCTGTTGCCAGATCGGGTCAAGAGAACACATCGCACTCTCCACAACACCGACAATACGTCAAAAGCCGCTGAAACGGCAGTGCCATTTCAGCGGCTCGGGGACGAAAGTGACAACTTACCAGGAAGAACGCCGGTCGTCGCGATCGCGGTCGCGGTATCCACCACTGCTGCGACGCCGAGCGCCGCCGCCGGCACCACTGCCGCCGCCACCACGCCGGTCCTCGCGCTCCTGGGCTTCGTTCACCCGCAACGCGCGACCGTCAAGCTCGAAATTGTTGAGAGCGGAAACAGCTTTATCTGCGGCTGCGTTCTCCATCTCGACGAAACAAAAGCCTCGAAAACGCCCGGTGTCGCGGTCGGTGATCCACCGAATCGATGCGACGGAGCCGTACTGCTCGAACAGTTCGCGGACTTTGTCTTCGGTAACGCTCCATGACAAATTACCAACATACAATGACTTTGACATACTCTCCTACTCCTCGTAAACTTAAATGATGTGGCTCTTCAGCCCGGAACTGAACGCAGTAACGGCCTAGCGAGTCTTGATTGATGTTAGTATAACATACTTCTGCACAAATAACAATGCAGGCAGATTTGAAGGCGCATCGTTCATCCAATTTCTCTGGGGAAGAGCGGTGAACCGGTGATGACGGCGCTACCCGGCAGTAAAAGCCCCCACGACAACCCCTTCCGCAACGTTTCTGGCGGCGTCCATCCCAGACGACGCCACACCTGGGGCATACATTCGGGCAATACGGGCTGCAATAACAAGGAGGCCAACCGTAAAGACTCGGCTGCTGTATAAAGGATGGCGGCAACCCTCTCAGTGTGTCCCTGTTTCGCTTGTGTCCAAGGCGCAGTCCTTTCCAGGTAGCGATTGATCCCGCCAATGAGGTCCATGACATGCGCCAGCGCCTCGTTGAGAGCCAAGGCTTCGACCAGTTCGAAGACGCGCTCCACAGTCTGCAGGCAACGCTCGCGCAGGGCTTCCTCCTCGGAGGTGAGTGTGTCGCCTGCAGGAATATGCCCGCCACGGTATCGTCCGGCCATATTCACCACGCGATGAAGCAGATTGCCCAGATCGTTCGCCAGATCGGCCTGATAGCGACTGCGCAAGCTTAACTCGTCGAAATCAGCGTCGCGCCCGAGCACCATATCGCGGATGAGGAAGTACCAGGTCTTTCTCGGTCCAAAACCGTTCTTCGTGGACGCAATACCAGCCTTCATAGCTTCCGAGGTAGATGTCGCCCTTGTCCCACAGCTGTTGCAGCACTGTCGTCACCACGCGGGTGTGACGCGGTTGGGTGGTGCGGATAAAATCGTCGTTGGAGATATGCATATGTTCCCAGGCGCGTTGGAAGCGCAGCATCGTCTCGTCAGCGTGGACTTGCGGGGACACGCCGCGTTTCTGCGCCGCATTCTGGACCTTCTGACCGTGCTCATCGGTGCCGGTCAGGAAAAAGGTATCCAGGCCCCGCAGACGCGCATAGCGCGCCAGCACGTCAGCCAGGATGGTCGTATAGGCATGGCCGATATGTGGAACATCGTTCACGTAGTAAATCGGGGTGGTCACATAAAAAGGCTCGCTCATCACAACACCTCCATATCTTGGCAATCAAGTTGGCGCTAAAGAAAAGAGCCTCCGTTGAGGAGGCTCTTTTTTCACTGATCCCATCGCCCACTATGAAACCCGGTTTCTCCCCAATGCCAGATAGCCATGGTGGATCGCCATGGCGCTGCACATCATCAGCACCGAAGAAGAAACCTGACCCTTGTCCATCTACATCTCTCCTATCGAACTCAACTCATCATACCACAACCGCAGATAAGGTCAAAGGACATATCGCGCCGATGCATTTGCCCATTTTGCCATTCTGAGAAATCAGGTTAAAATATAACCAATAGCCTGATATACACGGGATAGCGCACTCGAAAGGTGAGTCAGATCACAAGGATATAAATGGCAGGAACAGCGAACGCAACCGGCACTGCATAGACTTGCCTTGACAATGTACTGTTCCTATGGTAACCTTTCAATAGTTAGTCTATCCTCAAAGAGTGAAATAACCTTTCTTTATGATAGGAAACAATTCCATAGCGGAGGGCTGAAAGTATGGCAAACAGGTCTCGGAATGAGAGGATGGTTGAGCGACTACGTGAACTCCAAACCAGCAGCCCCGATATTGAGGCAGCCGCAATTATCAGTGTGGATGGGCTTCCTATAGCTTCTTCTCTTCCGCAAAATGTGGAAGAGGACCGCGTATCAGCGATGTCGGCCGCGATGCTTTCTCTAGGTGAACGAATCGCGGGAGAACTGAAGCGGGGCATGTTAGATGAGGTGTACGTCAGAGGCGAGAGGGGGTACGTGATCCTTCGCGCCGTTGGCGAAGAAGCGGTACTGACCGTTTTAGCCCGGCAACAAGCCAAGTTGGGGCTGCTCTTCCTGGATATGCGTCGAGCGGCCGAAGAACTCTCAACGATTTTGTAGCACGGAGGAGGTTGATACAGTGGCTAATACCCCTGAACCCAGTGGTTACTTCTACCCGAATCGCTTTGGTCTCATTTTGTTTGACGCCCTGGAAGAGATTATGGGCCGCAACGGGCTGAACGCCATTTTGAACATGGCTGGCCTGGCGCAATTCATCGACAATCCTCCCGCGGATGTGATGGACAAGGGCTTTGATTTCGCCTATATCTCGGCGCTGAACAAAGCGCTCGAGGAGATGTACGGCCCACGCGGCGGACGTGGTTTGCAATTACGCCTGGGGCGGGTTCTCTTCGCACAGGGATTGGCGAACTTTGGCGCGTTGGTCGGCGCAAGCGATCTCGCATTCAAGGTTTTGCCCTTGCAGGCCAAGTTGAAGGCCGGTTTGCCCGCCGTGGCGAAGGTCTTCGACTCGCTCAGCGACCAGACCTCCTACGTCAAAGACCCTGGCGGCGATCACTTCCACTACATCATCGATCGGTGTTCGATGTGTTGGGGACGCCAGGTCGAGCGACCGGGCGGTTTTATCGCGGCGGGCATCATCGAAGAGGCGCTGCGGTGGTTGAGCGGTGGTCGCACGTTCCGCGTGGACCAGCTCACCTGCATAGGAATGGGCGCTGAAAACTGCACCTTCGCCGTCTACAAAGAGCCGATTGGGTAGGATGCCAGACGTCATGTCTACAGACGGCGCGCCGCGTCATATCCTTATTGTTGAGGATGATCCCAATACCGCGGAGATGCTTTCAGCGTATTTCTCCTCCGTAGGATATCAAGTATCTCAGGCGGCCTGGGGGCAAGATGCGCTGAAAAT
>JAKJAB010000209.1 GCA_022707725.1 Chloroflexota bacterium
AGCAGACCCTGGCGCGCCAGTTAACCACGCTCTATCCTGCGTTGGCGCATATCGGCGGTGTGGATCGCGCCGGCATCGTGATGCGTGTCGAACCCGAAGTCTCCGGCGCCGTTCTGGCGGCTAAAGATGAAGATGTGTATCGCCTGTTGCAGCGCAGCGTCAAACACGATCAGGTGGAGCACATTTATTCCGTACTGGTTGAAGGGCGTTTGACCGGTCAGGATGTGATCGATCAGCCTATTGGCAATGTGAAGCGCGCGCGCCAACGGATGGCCGTCGCCCGTGAGGGGCGCCCGGCGCGGACTGCCTATCGCGGGCAGCGGTGCTACAAGGGCGAAGGGCGCGATTATTCATTGCTGGAAGTGCGCCCGCTGACCGCCCGCCTGCACCAGATTCGCGTTCACCTGGCGTGGTATGGCTTTCCCCTGGTTGGTGATCGCGTCTACGGTTCGCGCCAGCAGCCTTTGCTGCCCGATCGCATTTTCTTGCACTTGAGCGTGCTGGCCTTCCCGCATCCGCGCACCGGCGAGGTCGTCCGCGTGGAATCGCCACTCGCGCCCGAATTGCGCTCGATCCTGCGTTATCTGGCCCGACCAAAGAGCCGTTAACCTCGACGGATTGGACGGGTTCAACAGACAACGATCCGTTAACTTGCAACTTTGAACTGGAAACTTTCAACTATTCCTATGGAGGCATCAAGATGCGTGAACTTAACGTAGCTGTAGTACAAATGAAACCCGAGTTGGCGAAAATGGAGGCCAACGTCGGTAAAATGGCCGACTTCATCGCGCGGATTGCGACAGAGCAGCCGGTCGATATCATCGTTTTTCCAGAGCTGTCGGTGACAGGCTACGAGGGCGGGCAGCGCTTTGCGCAGATGGCGCAGCGCGTCCCCGGCGCAGTGACGAACATCCTGGGGCAGCACGCCACCGAGTTCGGCGTGTACGTGCTGATTGGGATGGCGGTCAAGGAGAAGGTGGAGACCGTGCTCTACAACAGCGTTGTACTCATCGGGCCGGATGGCGCTGTAGCGGGCGATTACCGCAAAGTCCACTTGCAGGCCGAAGAGCGTCTGGTGTTTCGTCCCGGCTACAAAATCATGCCCGTGGAGACTGAAGTGGGCGTCATTGGTTTGATGTGCGGCTGGGATCTGACCTTCCCTGAAATTGCGCGCAACCTGGTCCTCGATGGCGCGGAAGTGCTGTTGCTCCCGGCGGCGTGGCAGGCCAAGGACGCCGACATGTGGCGCACTTTGTTGGTCGCGCGCGCCTACGAGAACGACGTTTTCCTCGCGGCGGCGAACCGCATCGGTGAGGAGCCATCGTACACCTTCGCGGGACAAAGCGCCATCCTCGCGCCGAATGGCGAAGTGCTGGCAGCCCTCGAGGAACCCGAAGAGGGTTACGTCGTGGTGCGGCTCGACCTGGACGAAATCCGCCGCCGCCGCGAGGAAACCCAAATCATGCTGGCTCGCCAACCCGGCTCTTACCGCTCGATCGTGAAGAAATATTGACCCGTTGAATCACGCTAGAAGGGGGGGCCGCGATTTCGCGGCCCCCTTTTTAGTCAGCAGATCGAGCAGATAAAGCAGATTTTTTACTTGCCCCGACCGCCCAATTACTGACACCCCCCATCTACCGTCTACCGTCTACTGTCTACCGTCTACCGTCTACCGCCTTGTCGTAAAGTCGGTATGTCCGGTAGAGCTGCCCGTGCAGGTTAGCAGCGGTTTGGCGCATGGGGATGTTGCTTTCGAGCACCCATGAGAATTCGATGTGCGTGTAGCCGCGCCGCAGGGCGATCTTCAAGTCTTCCAGAGCGAGAATCGCATCCAGACCGCGCCCGCGATACTCCTCGATGAAACCGCCCGCAAACGCCCGTAGCGTGGTCACGCATTTGCGCACTTTCCACCAGTACATCATCTTCGCCAGCGACCACCAATCCGGCACGCCTGGACGTGGATACGCGCGGTGTAGCGCCTGGTTGACATCCGGCAGGGGCAAACTCGCGCCGATGGGCTGCCCGCCTTTCTCGGCGAAGAGCACGGTTGGCGGGTCGAGAATGGGTTTGAGGGCAGCGATCTCGTGCGCCAGTTCGGCTTCGGTCAGCGGGACAAAGCCCCAGTTCTTCGACCATGCCTCGTTGTAGACTGCTTTGAAAAGACGGGCGTCGTTGTCGAAGTTGTGCATATTGATCTGCCGGAAGGTAATGCCCTCGATCCGGTTACGCGCTTTTTCCGCCACACGCAGCACTTTTGGATTGAGGCCGGTGCCGTCCCGCTGGATGTGTGAGATGTCCGAGAGGAACGCATAGAGGTCATGGGCCTTTACGTAACCTGCACTCTCGATGAAGTCGGCGTAATAACGCGGATTGTACGTCAGCATGGCCACGGGTGGGCCGTTCCAGCCATCCACCAGCAAGCCGCACTCCTCGTTGGTCGAAAAATTCATCGGCCCTCGGATGGTATCCATCCCTTCACTGCGCACGAAATCCTCGGCGGCGGCCAGCAATGCGTGGGCCGCTTCTTCGTCCTGCAGCACCTCGAACAATCCGAAGAAACCGACTTTGTCGTCCCAGTATTCATTGTGATTGTGGTTGATGATGCCCGCAATCGTGCCGACGATTTTTCCGTCTCGTTGGGCGGTGAAGTAGCGGACTTTGGCGTGCTGGTGGAATGGGTGCTTTTCGGGATCGAGAAACTCGATTCGCTCCGAAATGAGGGGGGGCACCCAATAGGGATCGCCCTTGTAGACTTCCCACATAAAATGAATGTAAGCTTTGCGCTCCGCTGCGGTTTCCGCTGTCCGAATGACCAATTTGCCTGGCATAATAAGTCCTCCTATGGCTGGATGAAGAAGTAAGAATGAAAGGATTATACCTGTTCTTGGATTCGGGTCAATTCAAAGTCTTCTAATGCAAATTATACGTTGGGTTGATCTTCTTCTAACATTTAGTTTGTATCCTTCAGGCGGCGGAACGCGAGGCCGGCGCCTTGCGCGACGACTACGTGAACGTCTGCCCTCGGCGTATACGTTAAGATACGTGGTATACTATAGGCAATCGGATTTTTCCAATAGAGTACGGAGGCGCGTTATGAACGCTTCAGCCACAACCTTAAAAATTCCAGCCAGTCTTTATAGCCGGTTCCAAGCCCTGGCGACCCGCACCCAATGCAGTCCCCAGGCGATGCTGGAACAATGGGTCAATGCCGGCGTGCAGGGCGCATCGATTATTGCCAACCCTGCGTTGCGCGGCGGGCGCCCCATCATTGCCGGTACCGGAACAACGGTCCGCACCATTGCTGAACTCTACAAACTCGGACTGTCGGCGGAAGAGATTGCCGGCGAACTGCCCCTGACCCTGGCGCAAGTCTATGCGGCGCTGGCTTACTATCACCTGCACACGGAAGAAATCGAAGCCGACATCCAGGCCGATGCTGAAAGCGTTTTGATGCGTGAAGCTGATGCGTGATATGCGCTCTCCGATTCGGCTCTACCTGGATGAGGACTCGATGCGCGCTAGCCTGCTTCGCGCTCTGCGGAAGAGATGCGCGATCAGTTCGAGTATTTGAGCGGTTGGCGTTAGGTTTTAAGACGCTTGACGCTCCGCCCTTATTGTGTCTATCTACCTCCCCCCAATCCACCGCGCTAATGCAAGTCTTACGTTAGATTAACCTCTTTCTAATGTTTATCCTGTACCATTTTGGTAGACGTTTTGGGAGCGCCGGACGCGCGCCCAGGCGTCGAGTCGTAAGTAACAAGTGAGGCATAAGTATGGACCCAAATCGCTATACTGAAAAAGCACAGGAAGCTTTGCTTCGGGCGCAGGGTCTGGCGAACGAGCGCGGCAACCCGCAGATCGAGCCTGAACATCTGCTGCTATCTCTCTTGGAACAGAGCGACGGCGTCGCGCCGCAGGTCGTCTTGCGCGCGGGCGTCGATCCCCAACGGCTGCGCACCGACCTGGAAAGCGCGCTCCAACGCAAGCCGCAGGCGCGCGGGGCGGCGGCGCAGGCCGGACTGTCGCCCGCGCTGTCGCGCATCCTCCAGGCGGCGGAACGCGAGGCCGGCGCCTTGCGCGATGACTACGTGAGCGCCGAGCACCTCCTGCTGGCGATGGCCGATTCGAGCGCGGGCGATGTGGCGCGCTTCCTGGCGGCCCAGGGAATCGACCGCGAGACCGTCTTGCGCGCGCTCACCTCGATCCGAGGCGGGCAGCGGGTGACGTCGCAGAACCCGGAGGGGACGTACAACGTCCTCGAAAAGTACGGGCGCAACCTCACACAACTCGTCCACCAGGGCAAACTCGACCCCGTGATCGGGCGCGACGAAGAAATCCGCCGCGTGATGCAGATCCTCTCGCGGCGCACCAAAAACAACCCCGTCCTCGTCGGCGACGCCGGGGTGGGGAAGACGGCCATCGTCGAAGGGCTGGCGCAGCGCATCGTGCGCGGCGACGTGCCCGAAGGCTTGAAGGAGAAGGAAATCTTCCAACTGGATATGGGCGCCCTGATTGCCGGGGCCAAATATCGCGGCGAGTTCGAGGAGCGGCTCAAGGCCGTCCTCAATGAGATCGCGCGCTCCGAGGGGAAGCTCGTCTTGTTCATCGACGAAATGCACACCGTCGTCGGCGCAGGCAAGGCTGAGGGCGCGATGGACGCCGGCAACCTGCTCAAGCCGATGTTGGCGCGCGGCGAGCTGCACACCATCGGCGCGACGACGTTGGACGAATATCGCAAGTACATCGAAAAGGACGCGGCGTTGGAACGGCGCTTCCAGCCGGTCTACGTCGATGAGCCGGATGTGACGGACACGATCAGCATCCTGCGCGGTCTCAAGGAGCGCTACGATACGCACCACGGCGTCCGCATCCAGGACGCAGCGCTGATTGCGGCGGCGACGTTGAGCGACCGCTACATCGCCGACCGGCAGTTGCCCGACAAGGCCATCGATCTGGTGGACGAGGCGGCGGCGCGGTTGCGCCTGGAAATCGATTCCAAGCCTGCCGACCTGGACCGGATCGACCGGCAAGTGATGCAGTTGGAGATCGAGCGGGAGGCGCTCAAACAGGAGAAGGACAAGGCCAGCAAGGAGCGGTTGGGCAAGCTGGAACAGGAATTGGCGAACTTCAAGGAGCAGAGCCGGGCTTTGCGCGGGCGCTGGGAGCAGGAAAAGGCCATCATCCAGGAGATTCAGGCCATCCAACAGCAGACGGAGGCGCTCAACATCGAAATCGAGCAGGCCGAGCGCAACAACGATTACGCGGGTGCCGCCAAACTCCGTTACGGGCGGACGCAAGAACTGGAACGCGAACTTGCAGCCGCCGAAACGCGCCTGGCGCAGGTGCAGGGCGACCAGCCCTTGCTGCGCCAGGAGGTCGGCCCGGAGGAAATCGCGCGCGTCGTCTCCAACTGGACGGGCATCCCCGTCTCGCGGCTGCTCGAAGGCGAGCGCGAGAAGTTGATGCGTATGGAAGACGAACTGCACAAGCGCGTGGTCGGCCAGGACGAAGCCGTGCGCGCCGTCTCCAATGCCGTGCGCCGGGCGCGGGCGGGCTTGCAGCCGCCGAACCGGCCCATCGGCACGTTCCTCTTCCTGGGACCGACGGGCGTGGGCAAGACGGAACTGGCGCGCGCGTTGGCCGAATTCCTCTTCGACACCGAGGAAGCGATGGTGCGTATCGACATGAGCGAGTACCAGGAGAAGCACACCGTCTCGCGGCTCATCGGCGCGCCGCCGGGCTACATCGGCTACGACGAGGGCGGACAACTGACCGAGGCCGTGCGGCGGCGACCCTACAGCGTGCTGCTGCTGGACGAAATCGAAAAGGCGCACACGGAGGTCTTCAACGTGCTGCTGCAACTGCTCGATGAGGGCCGCCTGACCGACGGGCACGGGCGTACCGTTAATTTCACAAACACCCTTGTCATTATGACGAGCAACACCGGCAGCCGCTGGATCAAGGAACTGGGGCCAGAAGCCGCCCGCTCGCAGGTGATGGCAGAGCTGGACCGCACGTTCCGCCCGGAGTTCCTGAACCGCATCGACGACACGATCCTCTTCGCCAGCCTGACGCGCGAGGACTTGAAGGCCATTGTCGGCATCCAGGTGCGCGGATTGCAGAAACTGCTGCGCGAGCGCGGCCTGGACATCACCGTCACCGACGCCGCCGAGGCTTACCTGGCGGACGAGGGCTACGACCCGGTCTACGGCGCGCGCCCGCTCAAACGCGCGATCCAGCGTCACCTGCAAGACCCGCTGGCGATGGCGGTGCTGGAAGGGCGCTTTGCCGAGGGGCAGACAATTCACGTGGACGCGCAGGAAGGCCGCTTGGTTTTTACGACGTAGCAGGTGGTTGTTTCCCGGAACGTCAATCCCGGCCCGGCGTGTATACGCTGGGCCGTTCGTTT
>JAKJAB010000020.1:0-16935 GCA_022707725.1 Chloroflexota bacterium
GCCATCCGCCCGCAGATAAGCGGGATGCTGCGCCCGACCGTCGCGCAAAGCCTGCAATGCCGTCAGGACAGCGTCCTCGGTCTGCAAGAACGGCCCGCCCATATCGACCGAGACCGCCGCCCGCATCCCCTGGATTTGCGCCTGATCCAATAAAATGCGAAAGTTCGCCTCGGTCTGGTTGTTGGTCATGTCCGGCCCATACCAGGCCTGGACCAGGGCATCGATGCCGGCCTCACGCGCCTCGCGCACGTGCCGCTGGATAGCGTAGACATCACCGGAGTGATAAAGCTGCAACGGTTTGTCGGGCAGTGCTTTTTCCCACGTCAGCATATCGAACCAGGCGTAGTAGAAGGCAAACACCAGCCGTTCGCCGGACTGCGCGCGGAGCGGTGTGGAACGCGCCACGAGCATCAGGCACAACAACACCCCCGCCAGACTGCATCGACGCCGTCCCAAACACACACCTCCTCAAAAAGCTGAGCGCTGATCGCCAAAAACAAGTATAGCGCGGCGGTAGAATAAAACAAACGTCCTTCTGGACAGCAAGCCTGGCTTCGGGTATAATCACAGTGAACGAAACATTGAAGGAGATAAGTATGGCAGTATGGAATTGGATCAATAATGGATTAGGGATGATTGTGGGATTTTTAGTATGCCTGATCCCGCTGATTGTGGTACATGAGATCGGCCATTTCGTGATGGCGAGATTGACCGGCGTGTGGGCGCGCGAGTTTGGAATCGGCTACCCGCCGCGCATTCTCAAACTTTTCAAATGGCGCGAAACCGAGTTCACCCTCAACTGGCTGCCGCTCGGCGGATTCGTGCGGCTCGAGGGCGAACAAACCTTCGCAGAAGACAAGGACGAGGACACAGACGAGGAAGTGTCACCGGCAGTGCTGGCTGAAAAAGAGGAGGCGTATCGCCACAGCCTGTACGCGCAGCCACCCGGAAAGCGCATCTTGTTGTACCTGGGTGGCCCGTTGATGAACTTGCTGACGGCGTGGGTGCTGGCGACGCTGCTCTTTGCCACCGGCATCCCCGCAGCGCGCGTTGTCGTCGCCAATATCGCGCCGCAGTCGCCCGCCGCCGAAGCGAATCTGCAAGCCGGCGATGTCATCGTCGCCGTCAACGGCGAAACGGTCGAATCGCTCAACGATGTCTCAGCCCTGGTGCAACAGACACTTGGCGAGCCGACCGAAATCCAGTTGGAACGCGATGGGCAGACGGTCACCGTCTCGCTCACGCCGCGCGCCAATCCACCGGAAGGGCAGGGCGCGATGGGCGTTGAGATCAACGAGGTCGGCAGTGGAAAGCTCAAACAGTTACCGTTGGGGCAGGCTTTTGTCTACGGCAGCCGGTATCTGGGGAATATCGTCGGCGTGACCTTGTTCTTCCCGGTCTACGTGATTCGCGGATTGATCCCGCTCGAACAGGCACGGCCCGTCGGCGTCATCGGGATCAGCCAGATCGCGCAACAGTCGGTGGAAGACAGCATCTCCACCGGCGCGGCTTACCCCATCCTCAACCTGCTGATTCTCGTCAGCGTGAGTTTGGGCATCTTCAACCTGCTGCCCATCCCGGCGCTGGATGGCGGGCGGATTCTGTTCGCGATCGTGGAGAAGATCCGGCATAAGCCGTTGACGCCGGCCCTGGAAGAACGCATTCATATGGTGACCCTGGCAATGCTCGGCGTGCTCTTTGTCGTGATCACCATCCTGGATATTGTCGCGCCGATTCAACTGCCCTAACCCTGGTTAAAGGATGGGCGAGTCGCAAGGTCGTCCATCTGTGCAAAACTGAAGACAGAAAACGAAGACGTATGACCGACCGAAAAATCAGTGATAGTCTGTGGCAAAGTCTGGAGGCTCTGCAGCATACGCCGCAAACCGCCGACCTGAAGCAGTTTTCCGGCTTGCTGGCAGAGGACATTCAACGCCTCACCGCCATTTGGGGAACTCTGCCCGTTGACGTGCGCCGCGGGACTGTCCGCGCCTGGAATGCCCTCGCCATAGAGGACTTCGAGATGGATTTCTCCGCCGCGCTGCGCATTGCGATGCGCGATGAAGATGCCGAGGTGCGCGCCACAGCGATTGCCGGATTGGACGAAGATGAAGACGTCCGCCTGATCCCGCAACTGAGCGAGGTTCTCGAACACGATCCCGCGGCATTGGTACGCGCCGCCGCCGCGCGCACGCTGGCGCACTTCGTGCTGATGGGGGAGCTGGACAAAATACTGCCACACGCGTTCGAAACCGTCTGCACGGCGCTGTTGAAAGCGCACAACAACCTCGGCGAGGACCTGGATGTGCGCCGCCACGCGCTTGAGGCGCTGGGATACACCAACCTGCACAGCACACCAACAATGATCGAAGCCGCCTACGCACATCCCGCAGAGAAGATGCGTATCAGCGCCGTCCTGGCGATGGGACGCAGCGCCGACAAGCGCTGGGCCAAAATCGCCTGCCAGGAATTGCTCAGCCCCCTGCCGGAGATGCGCTATGAGGCGACGCGCGCTTGCGGGGAGTTGGCCCTGCCCGAAGCCGTCCCCACACTGATCGAGCTGGCCGATGACGTTAACCTCGACATTCAACGGATGGCGCTGTGGGCGCTCGGTCAGATCGGCGGAAAGCAGGCGCAGCGCACGCTGGAGCAGTACATCGATGCGGACAATCCCGTCCTGCGCCGCGCCGCCCACGACGCGCTGGAGGAACTGGAATTCTTCCACGGCGATCTTGGCACCTTCTTCGGCCCGCCCGCCGAATTCGACGGGGCTGGCGAGGAAAGTTGGGCCGAAGCTGACGCGCGCAGAGGGGGTACCCTGGGAAAAAAGCTCGCGTTTGGCTTTGGCGAGGCCGCCTTCGACGAAGATGACGAAGACTTCGCAGACGAAGACTTCGAGGACGAGGGGGGCGAAGATGAAGACTTCGCAGATGAAGACGATCTGCTCGCCCTGTATCTCGAAGAGGAAGACGAGGAGGATGACGAGGAGGATCCGTGGGCCTAGCATCCGGCGCGCAGCGTAATCGCACCGGCGGGCGAACCATCGCGCTGCTGGGGCTACTGGTGTTGCTGGCGATTTCCATAGCGCCGGTGCACGCCCAGGCCGACATCGTCGCCGAACACACATACACGTACAGCCAAACGGCAACCTTCACGCTGACCTTTCCAGCCGCAGCCGCGCCTGCGGCGGCCACGTTATACCTCAAGGTTGGGACATTCACCCAGCCCTACGCGACACCAGTCGTCAACAACGTTGCCCGGCAAGAGCGCAATCTGAGCGAGGCGCCTTTCCCGCCCTTTACGCTGATCAGCTACTGGTGGGAGTATCAGGACGCACAAAGGCAGACGCACACAACAAAGAAACAACAGTTCTTATACGAGGACAATCGCTTTGCTTGGGAGACGCAGCGCGATGACAACATCACGCTGCACTGGGTGGCGGGCGACAAGGTTCTGATGAGCAACGCGCTGGATATCGCGCAAACGGCCATCGTCGATATTCAGAAAACGCTGGATGCGCCGGTCATTGATTCGGCGACACTTTACATCTATCCCTCACTGCCCGACCTGCAATCGGCGCTGCTGCTGACGGGATATGAATGGGCGGGCGGGAAGGCCTATCCAGAAATCGGCGTGGTTTTACTCGCCATCTCGCCATCCAGCGAGGCCATCCTCAAGATGAAGCGCGACATCCCGCACGAGCTGACCCACAAAGTGCTGTACGATCTCACCGGGGCGCAAGGGTACGCCGCGCAGCCCACCTGGTTTGTCGAAGGATTGGCTTCCACCTTTGAACGCAGTCCTGATCCCGCCTACGCGCTGGCTTTGCAACGCGCCGTGCAGGACAGCAAGCTGATTCCGATGGCCACGCTATGCAACCCATTCCCTGCAGAGGCCGACCGCGCTCTCCTGGCCTACGCGCAAAGTCAAAGCTTCGTGCGTTACCTCCAACAAACGTATGGCTGGTCGAAAGTGCGCCAGCTTATCGACGCTTATACCGATGGATTGGAGTGTTCAACGGGGGTCAAGCAGACACTCGGAGCGGATTTGACCGCGTTGGAACGCGATTGGCGCGTCTGGATGGAACAGGAAAAGCAAGACAACGCCGTCTCCGCAACGTGGACCTACGTAGCCACAATTGTCCGCGACCTGGCCCCCTGGTTGATTCTCATAGGCCTGCTGTGTGTTCCGGCCTGCATCCTGTGGGTAGGCACGCGCTTCGGACGATAGATTCAACGTTCGCTTTCGCGGATCATAATCCGCGTCCCGCAGAACGCCGGATTGTGATCCGGCGCAAGCATTTGACGTGGTGATGAGTCTAGTGCGGGCGGGCCGCGACAAGGTAGTTCAAGAACACAATGCCGCTGTAGCCCTTCGCGTGCGCGCCGCCAAGCGCGAACGCCCCCGCTGGGAAATCGCGGCTGTAGACGCAGAACGGATACGTCCCGCCCGGCGTTTCGATATCCACCTGCAAGTTCTCCTCACGGGCGAAGCCCCGCAGCCACTTGGGCAGTTGATGCGCCTTGGCCTGGTAGATGACAAACACCTTGCTCGGACGGGTCAACTTGAAGCGCAGCAGTTTATCTTCGGTGGAGTCGTAGTCCAGATCTGCGGGCATCACTGTATGCAGGCCAGCTAGCGTCAGCGGTACGGTGGTGACGATGTAGTCGCGGTCAGTGTAACACGGCTGGTACGCGCGTAGCACCATGGTGCGATAGTCACGCTCGCTGGTGGCTTTGACGTAGGCGAAGGGGTTTTCGTAGCGGTAGGCATACGCCGGATGCTGGCCCTGGTCGTGATGCGCCACCACTGCCATCCCGCCGACCACCGAGGTGAGCGGGTCCATCTCGCGGATTTTGTCGTGTCCGAAGAGGCTTTCGAGCAGTTCAACGAACGCAGGCACGAGCGAGGCGCCGCCAGTGCGCAGCACCACATCCACCTGATTCAGGCACAACTCCGCATCCAGCACGACCTGGCGAAGCTCGCGCGCCACAGTGATCAGTTCCGGCTCGATCCATTCCTCGAACGTGCGGCGCAGCATTCGCTCGTGGATGGCGATGTGCTCGTAGTCGTAATCCAGCCGCGCCATCAAATTGTCGGTGAGCGCCTTCTTCGTCTGTTCGATGCGCCGGAAGAGATCGAAACCGACATTCTGCGTGACGAGCGTTTCCAGCGCCCGCATCGCCTGAGGGTTGCTGCTCGTCTTCTGGAAGTTCCTGATGCGCTCCAATGGCATCGGGCGCGAAAGTTCGGGCATCGTCTGCCAGGCGTGCAGCAGATCGAGGTAGTCCGGCGGAAAGTCGAGGCCGCCATCCACGCGCGTGCCTTGACCGAAGTACTTGAGCAGCGACAGCATAATCCGCCGGTCCAGATCGTCGCCGCCGACGAGCGCGCCGCGCGTCGCAATCACGCGCGGCGGCTGCGTTCCGCCTATCTCGGCGATCGTCAGGTCGAGCGTCCCGCCGCCGAAGTCGAAGACGAGGGCAATCCCGCGCTTGTCGGTGGCGATGTGATGCAGGTGCGCCGCCGCAATCGGCTCCATCTGAAAAGAAATGTCACGGAATCCGGCAAAGAGCGCGGCTTTGTAGAGGATTTCCTCCGCGCGCAACGTGCCTGCCGGATCGTCACAGAAGCGCACCGGACGGCCCAGCACCACACTGTCGCACGTTTCGCCCAGTTGCGCTTCGGCGCTGGCCTTCATCGAGCGCAAGATGATGGCGATCAGCTCATCGAGGGTGAAGTAGCGGTCGAAGATGTCCGTCCCCTCGTAGCGCGGATCGCGCAGCGCGGTCTTCACCGACTGCATCAGCCGCCCGTGCGCCCCCACATCGGTGTCGATGTAGAGATCGTGCCAATAGCGGATAGGGCTGGAACCGGCCCCGCCGACGATGATCTCGATCGGGTGAATCTCCTTGCGCTCCCACACGATGCGACGGCCCGTCTCGCGCGCCAGGTACTCGTTGGCTGCATTCGTACCGAGCAAGGTCTGATACTGGCGGTCCATGTAGATGAGCGAGGGCAGCACGTGCGGGTTCTCGTTCGCGGCGTCGAGTTCGATGGGGTGCAGTTTCTTGCCGTCATAATACGCGACCGACGAGTTGGTGGTGCCAAAATCGATTCCAATACGTGGCATAGGTCCTCCTTGGTTCTCAACGGATTAAACGGGTTCGAACGGATTAGGAACGAAGCAAGGGTTCGGGTTTGTGACAAAGCGAAAGGGGATTATACCACGGTTTGTCGAATCACACCAATGTCAGAGCCGTCATCACTACGCAGCCTTCTCCCGCCCCTTCGACGCCCTTCCCTCGAAATAAATCAGCAGGCTGCCGACGCCGAACAACACGATGTTCAGAATAAACGGCCAGCTACGGTCGACCCCGGAGAGCTCCCCCGCGATCCAGCCAAACGGCGAGGTGACGACGATGACGAGCACGGAGAGCAGCCCCATAATGCGGGCGCGCTCTTTCGCATCTACGGTGAGCACGATCAGCTTTTCGAGCAGCGTGGAGGCCAGCGGGATACTGCACGCTTCCACGATGGTCGACAACAGCAGCAGCCAGGCATCCCCCACCGGTGTCAGCAGCAGTAAGACCTGGCTCGCCGTCAGCCCCAGAAAACCGACGCCCATTAGCTTGCGTGTGTCTTTTGTCGCTAAACGCGGCATGATGGTGAAGAAGAACACCAACATCGTCACCGAACGGGCAAAGGCGTACCAAGCCAGATGCGCGGCAGGGAATTGCAACTTTTCGGTGACCAGAATGGACCAGAATGTGCCACGCACCGTGTTGGTGATCCCCATGACGATCATCAGGCCCGCCGTGAACAGCGTAGCAGGTGTGCGCAGGATCTGCTTGAACACGCCCTTCGATTCACCCACCACGGCAAACAACGGCTGGTGACGAGTCTCCTCCATACGCACTAACCCCTGTTTGGTTTCCTTCGCCAGCGCATTGAGGATAATGAATTTGGCCGTCATCATCACGAACGAGAGCACATACAGGCCGCGGAGGGTGGGGATCAGGCTGTATTTGTCGATCAAGAAGCCCGTCAACGGGGAAACGAACGCGGCCAACAAACCGGCGATGTAAATCCACGAGTAGATGTCCACGAGCAGATGTTCATCCGTATCCTCGACCAGCAAGCACTGCCAGGAGTTGGCGGTCACACGCCACACCGCATTGACGATCACGCCCAAGAGGAAGTAGGTGAAGTTCT
The DNA here is from genome assembly GCA_022707725.1 of Chloroflexota bacterium. Lineage (GTDB taxonomy): Bacteria > Chloroflexota > Anaerolineae > B4-G1 > SLSP01 > DSWT01. Next base: position 7,216 of record JAKJAB010000020.1, read on the forward strand.
GCGCCACGGCCCAGATCAGACAGGGGATGCTCCACGAGATGATGTCGAAGATGAACGTGATACGCTTGCGGCCCCATTTGTCGGTGATCGGACCGCTCAGCAACGCCCAGAACACCTGCAAAACCAGGCCAATACTGGTCAACAGCCCGATCTGCACATCGGTCAAACCGAGCGCCAGCATATACACCGAGACGTAGGGCGAGTAAAGGTTGAATGGAATGCCCCACAACGGTTCGGTGTACACGCACGCGCGAGCATTGCCGCGCAATTTCCGTAATGTCAGCACCAAAGGATTGTTGAAGACCATAAGACCTCGTTTGATAAGCCGTGAAGACCCTGCTATAATTCTGGTAGCGCACGTGTCCCATATCCAACAGCGCGCCAGTATCGAGCACAAACCGCATTATAACATAGAGTGCGCAACCGCGAATCACGCGAATGTCTGCTTTCGCAGAATCTTCGCCAATTTCTGCAGAGATTCGCGTAGATTAGCGAGATTAGCGGTTGATTTTCCGAAGGAGCCAGCTATGAAAAGCATTGATCATAACCAGAGTTTCGCTTTCCCCGCTATTGGCGCCGAGGTTCTGTTTGGCTTCGGCGTGTTACAACGACTGCCGGAGAAAGTCGCCGAACTGGACGGCAAGCGCGTGTTGATCGTCACCGATAAAGGTGTGAACGCCGCCGGTATCGTGGATCAGGTCATCGAAGTGCTGACCGAGGCCTGGATCCCCGCCGTGGTGTTCGACGAAGTGCCACAGGACTCCGGTTCGAAAACGGTGGAACGCGCCGTGGACGTGCTGCGCGCCGAGAACTGCAATCTCATCGTGGGCGTGGGCGGGGGCAGTTCGCTCGACGCGGCAAAAGCGGTCGCTTTTGGCGCGACGAACCCGCCGCCGGTCGTGCAATACGCCGGGCTGAACAAGCTCGAACAACCCGGTTTGCCGGTCATCGCCATCCCGACGACTGCGGGAACGGGCAGCGAGGTGAGTTACTGGTCTGTGATGACGGATGACGAGAGCCAAGTGAAGATCGGCATCGGCGGGGCGCTGGTGTTCCCGCGCGTGGCGCTCGCCGATCCCGCGCTCACGCTCAGCCTGCCACCGTTCCTCACGGCGACGACCGGTATGGACGCGCTCACCCACGCCATCGAATCCTACACCAATCTCTCGTACCAACCCATCTCGGCGGCGCTCACCTACCGGGCTATCGAACTCATCGGGGACTTCCTCGTGCGCGCGGTGCAGGATGGCGCGGACCGCGAAGCGCGCTACGGGATGTTGCTGGGCAGTCTGCTTGCCGGGATGGGGATAAATCCGACACGGCTTGGCATCGCCCACGCGCTGGCGATGCCCCTGGGCAGTTGGCAGCTCAAAATCGCGCACGGGACGGGGAACGCGGTGCTCCTGCCTCACGTGATGACATTCAACCTGGAGGGCAACCCCACCCTCTACGCCGACGTCGCCCGCGCGCTGGGTGTGGGGGACGCAGACCCACTAACCGCCAGCCACATTGCCATCGCGCGCGTGCGTGCCATCAACGCAGAGATCGGCATCCCGGCAAGCCTGAGCGCGCTCGGCCTGGCAGAGGCCATGATCCCACGGGTGTGCGCCGAGGCGATCAAGAGCAGCAACATCGTCGTGAATCCACGGCTATGCACGCAAGCAGATCTTGAGGCGATTTGTCGAGCAGCGTTATGATCGATGGATCAACGCCGGCGCAAGACAAAGAAACCGACGCCGCCCGCAGCTAACAGCAGCACTACGGTCGTTATGCCCAAGATAAGCGGCAGGCGTGACGGCGTTTTGCTGTCCGCCGATGAAGAATCCTGCTTTGCCGAAGCCTCCTCGGTGGCCGAAGCTTGAGATCCCGTGGCATCTTGCACAAATCCCATCGCCAGATCCATGGACATCGATTGATCGACCATAACCAGATAGGCACTGCCAACGGTGGGCTTGTAGCCACTGGCGGCCTGCCCGATAACCTGATATTGTCCGGCTGCCAATGTATCCAGGCAGTATGGTTCCTGGATGCCATTGGTGGTATAGCGCATTGGTTCGCCACTAGCACCCCGGATGGTGAAAGTGACTGCCGGTAACAGAAGTTCCTCAGATTGCTGCACCCCATCCTGGTTAAGATCCTGGAAAGCGAGCACGCACAGCTTCCCGCCCGCCGATGCAACGGCCTGTGCCTGAACCTGGGAAGTAGGTGCAGGCAAAGTCAAGGTAACGGGCGGCGTTGCGACAATTTCCGGCGTTGTCGCGGGCTGGGTAACACCTCCCGGTTTAGAGATAATCAGCTCTTGGCCGATGTTCAGCCATCTCGGGTCAGAAATGGCATTGAGCGCAATGATTTGATCAGCCGGCACGTCGTAATCATAAGCAATCGCGTAAAGGGTATCACCCGCACGCACGGTGTGCACGATGCTGCCATCGGGCAATGGCGTCGCCGTTGGAGCAGGGACGTACGCTACAACAGTTTCTTGAACAACGGGTTGCGCCGGAGCTGCTTGGGTGGGTTGTGGTACAGGATCGCCCACCACCACCAACGAAGCGGTATCCAGATACACGTCGTTGTTCGCACGGAAAATGTTGTCTGTCCAATCTGCCCATGAATAGGTGAAAACGGTAATGGTGGTGTTGGCAGCCTCGGCTTCAACCGAGAACTGGGTCCAGTTGTCGATAGCATTGAGTTCCGGCGACCAGACAATGCTCGGGGACCAGGGGTTGGTGCCACCCGTTGGGTCAATCCCGACTTTGGTGTGCATCGGAGCAGGACTATTGGAGAACCTCCCAGTGGGACAGCTATTCCACTGTTCCGCTGAGGGCATACACGACCAGGTAACCATATAAGCACTAAAACGCAACCGGGTCCCAGGGGTAATATTGCTGACCTGCTGATACAGTCCAGCTTCGTGTTGCCCGGCAAAGGTGAAGTACTTCTGCGCCAGGGAACCCTGATGAACACGGTAAGAGAATTCTGCTGCACTAACGCCGCGGAATTCAGGCCGCCGCCAGTAACTGCATGCGGTGGGGTTGTCGGCACAATGGAATGGGATTTTGGCGTAGGAAGGTGGCTTATCAACATAGAAGGCACGCCACCCCGGAGCGATTTGCACTTCAGGAATCCCATCCTGGAACGGCCAGGCGACACCTCCTCCTTCTTCAAAATCACCGTTGCGCAACAGATTAACGCCTGGTTCTTGTGCTTGCACCGCCTGCGGTGGCAACGTTCTCAGGCTGACGACCAAACTGCTCAACAACGCCACGACAATCCACAACATACGCCTGCGTGCCATAAAAACCCCCCGTACAGAAGAATCAGGCCTGATGCAGCAAATTACATCGGCCCAGCGGGAATTATATCACGCCGCATAGGACTGTCAATTCGGTCAGCGCCATCATAGCAGGCCATGCGACGCTGCACCGTCTTCATCGACTGCGACAAGGACACTCACTGTAACAATGGCCGATTATAGCAAAACGAATACAATCAGCGTACAGCGCATGTCAAACGATAACGTGCTTGCACACCCCAATTTGGCCAACAATAAACGGAGAAACACACAAATGGATGAGAGACAAAAAGTCCACAAAACCTTCGAAAAGGATCACAGCGCCGTCCGCACGGCTCCGCTTTTCGTCAACCTCGGCATCCTCGGCTTCGCGCACGGTCACGTGAACGCCTACTGCACCCGCTGGCGTGAGTGTCCGGAAATGGGGATTAACATCGTCGCCGGCTGGGATCACGACGCGACGCGCCTGGAGAAGGCCGTCACCGATTACGGCGTCCGTCCTTACACTGAGGCCGATGCATTGCTGGCAGACCCCAACGTGCAAGCCGTGATCATCGCCGCCGAAACGTCGCTGCACGCGGATTTGGTGGAACGCGCGGCAGCGGCGGGCAAGGCGATTGTGCTGCAAAAGCCGATGGCGCTCACGCTGCCGGAGGCTGACCGCATTGTCGCAGCGGTGGAGCGCAGCGGCGTCCCCTTCACGATGGCGTGGCAAATGCGCGTGGACCCGCAGAACATGCAGATCAAGGCGTTGATGCAGTCCGGCGAACTGGGGCGGGTTTTTATGGTGCGCCGACGACACGGGTTGAGCGTTCACCTGTGGCCCAACTTCGAGCAGATGTGGCACTTCAACCCGGCGCTCAACCGCGACATCTGGGTCGACGACGCCGCGCACGCCATCGACTTCATCCTGTGGTTGCTCGGCGAACCGGAGACGGTGACCGCGGAAATCGTCTCGCTGCACGATCCGCGCGTGCCGATGGACAACGGCATCGCCGTGTTCCGCTATCCCGGCGGGCCGCTGGCGGAGGTGAGCTGCTCATTCGTCTGCCCGGCGATGGAGAACACCGTCGAAGTCATCGCAGAGAAAGGCAGCATTGTGCAGAACTACGGCGATCCACCGAGTTGTAACGTCCCGCGCCCGGCAGGGGCCTGCGGTCTCAAGTGGTACACGGTGGCGTACAAGAATTGGACGTGCAGCGACATCCCCAGCCCGGCAAACCACGGCGAGCGCATCGCGGGGTTAGCGGGGCCGCTAGCGGAATTCCTGCGCGGCGAGTGCCCGCCCATCGCCACGGTGGAAGAAGGCCGCGCGGCGCTGCGAATGACGCTGGCGTGCTACGCCTCCGTCCGCGAGGGGCGGCGGGTGCGGCTGGATGATCCGGCGATAGCGCAGGTGTAGAAACACGTTGACTTTTACCGCACCTGTGCGAAGATTGGAGATGAATTCAACGAAACTATCAGGAGAAAACCATGCCACGACGACGCAAACCCAACATTCTGTTGATCGGCATCGACTCGCTGCGCGCGGATCATATGAGCTGCTACGGCTATCCCAAGCTGACGACGCCGCACATCGATCGCTTCGCGCAGGGAGGCACGCTCTTCGAGCGCACGTACAGCGCCTACATCCCCACGACCAGCGGCTATGGCTCGATGCTCACGGGGATGGACGTGATCAGCACGCAGATGGTAGCGTTGCGCCATCAGGGGCCGTTGCGCCCGGAGGTGGCGACGCTGGCGGAAATCGTCAAGGGAGAAGGATACAACACCACCTGCGTCGGCTTCCGGGGCAACCCAGCCTCGCGGGGATTCGATACCTACATCGACTTTGCGGGTTGGGGCAGTTGGAACGAGGGCCGCAGCCCCAAAGCCGAAAACCTCAACGCGGTCACGATCCCCGAACTGAACCGGCTGGCAAAGGAGAAAGCGCCGTTCTTCCTCTTCCTGCGCCACATGGACCCGCACGCGCCCTATCTGCCGCCCGCACCCTTCGAGCGGATGTTCTACCACGGCAACGAGTGCAACCCGCGCAACCGCTCGATGGATCCGGTGATGAGCTTCAAGCCATTCCGCGATTTCTTCGCCACGTGGATGCCGCCGGGCATCACCGACAAGGACTACGTCATCGCGCAATACGACGGCGCCGTCGCCTATATGGACGCCGCTATTCAGACGATCCTGAACGCGGTAGAGACGCTCGGGCTTCTCGACAACACCATCGTCGTCATCAACTCCGACCACGGCGAGACGTTGTACGACCACGAGTGCTACTTCGATCATCACGGGATGTACGACCAGACACTCCACGTGCCGCTGATTATCCGCTATCCGGGCAAAGTTCCCGGCCGGAAAGCGTGTGAGCGGCTACAACCGCCACCAGGATTTGGTCCCCACCCTGTTGGAACTCGCCGGAATCGAAAGTGAGATCTCTTTCGACGGCAAGAGCCTGATGCGGCTGGTTGACGGCTCTGTCGCGTCGTACGACAGCGAGTTTTACATCACTGAATGTACGTGGATGCGCAAGCACGGCTGGCGCACGCCAGAATGGAAGCTCATCGTGGCGCTGGAGCCGGATTTCCACTTCAAGCCCGAGGTCGAACTCTACAACCTGGTCTCAGACCCCGGCGAGAACCACAACGTCGCCGAGGCCGAACCGGAAGTCGTCGCTATGTTGCGCGCCCGGATGGACGCGTGGATCGCCAAGCGTGAAGCCGAGACCGGCCTGCCCAACCCCATCCATCACCAGGGCGACTGGCACGGGCACGCAGGTGTCGGCGCGTTCACGAGTTCGCAGCAGGCGTATGATACACTGCACATTGGCGATCCAACGCAGGCGGCGAAGTTGCAGGCAGAATCACGGAAATGAAGCAGGATGCAGGACGCAAGATCAGGCGATCATTCGTTCCGATCTTGCATCTTTACAAAAAGGAGCCAACCAATATGTCAAAACTTAACGTCGGTATCGTCGGATTGGGCAACATCGGGAACACGCACGCACGCGTGTACCAGCAGCGCAGTGACGTAAAAATCGTCGCAGTCTGCGACATCATCAAAGAACGCGCGGACAAAGCGTCAGCGGCCTATGGCTGCCCGGCGTTCTACTCCGTGCAGGAGATGCTGAGAAGCGGCATCAAAATCGACGCTGCCAGCATGGCTACCGCCGGGAAGGAGAACGGCGGTGATCACTACCAGCCCACCATGGAACTGCTCGAAGCCGGCATCCCCACCCTGGGCGAGAAGCCGATCTCCAACGAGATCGCCAAAGCCGAGGAAATGGTCGCGTTGGCGAAGAAGAAGAACCTGCGCTACGGCATCAACCTCAACCACCGCTTCACCCCTGCCGCGCTGCGGGCCAAAGAATGGGTGAAGGCCGGACGGCTGGGCGAGATCAACATCATCAACATGACGATGTGGATCAACAACCCCAACGAAACGTCGCCGTGGTTCCACATCCGCGCGCTGCATCCCCACTCGCTGGACGTGATGCGTTACTTCGGCGGCGACGTGGAGAAGGTGCAGGCGTTCTTCAAGCGCGGCCCGCGCGCCGACGGACCGGACGGGCGGCGCGTGTGTTGGTCGAACGTGCAGGTGAACCTGCTCTTCAAGAACGGCATCCTCGGTCATCTCACCGGCAGCTACGACGCCGGCGGCAGTTACGGCCTGGAAACGCTCGAAGTCGTCGGTTCGGAAGCGCGCTTCGTGTTGCTCGACGCCTGCGAACACCTCACGTTCTACCCGCGCTTCAGCCGCGAGACCGAGACCTACGATTATGTCGGAGGGATGATGAACTTCAACGAGACCTTCGGCAGCCGCATCGGCGTGTGGGTAGAGCAGAACATCGCCGGGGTCAAACCGGAGGAAATCGACGCTTCCGGCGCGGACGCTCTCCACGTCCAACGCATCATCGAAGCAATCATCACCTCGTGGGAAACGGGGCAGATTGTTTCACTGTAAGGGGCAAGAGGCAAAAAGCAAGGGGCAAGGGGCAAGAGGCAAGAGGCAAGGGGCAAGGGGCAAGAAGCAAGAAGCAAGGGGCAAGAGGCAAGAAGCAAGAGACAGGCAGCAAGGGGCAAGACAATCCTGCACCCTGCACCCTGCACCTTGCATCCTGCCCCCTGTTTCCTTATCGAGGTAACTATGACGACCATCACCATCATCGGCCGGGGGCACTCCGGCACACGCGCGATGTCGCACACCCTTTCGGAGAGCGGCGTCTTTATGGGACAGCCGCTCAATGTCTCCGGCGACCTGCTGCCGCCGCAGACGATGTACGACGCCTGCCGTGTCTTTGCCCGTTACGTGGACTGGCAGGGCGACCTTTCGTGGGACTGGGAGCGGGCGCTCGCCGCGAAGATCCCCGACGAGTTCAAGTTCCTCATCCACACCTACCTGACCACGGTGCGGCTGCACAACGGCGAGCACAAAGGCTGGAAAATCCCGGAAACCACGCTCGTTTTCCCGTGGATTATGCAGATGTTCCCGGAGATCAGGTACATCTTCTGGATCCGTGACCCGCGCGATTGCATTATCGGGCAGCATCTCACCGACAACCTGCGCGACTTCGGTATCGACTACCCACCCACCGAGGACGAACGCCTGCAACGCGCCATCTCATGGAAATACCAGTACGACCTTGTGCAGGCCATGCCCAAGCCAAAACACTGGATCGAAGTGCGTTTGGAGGACTTCGTGCTGCACCAGGACGAGACGTTGGCGCGGCTGGAGGACTTCCTGGGCATCCCGTTGGCTAAAATCCCGGTCAAGCCAGAAGTCGTCGGGCGTTGGAAAACGGACGAAGGCATCCACGATTTCGACTTCTTCGCGCCGGCTATGGCGCAATACGGCTACGCAAGCGCGGAACAAGAGCCGATCTGAGACAGGCGAAATTCTATCCTGCAAGTCTTCACAAATCACACCCACAACGTTTCGGTAAGCTATCCCCTTATCACCGAAAGTCGTGCTATACTGTAAGAAACGATTAGGAGGTATGCAATGCAAACAACAGCACAAAGGATGTCCACTAGGGCGCTCTACTCGATTGTGCGGCGAGCGCGGTTAGCCGGCGTGTCACGACGCCCGCTGACATTGACCCTTTCCCCGGAAGAAAGTACGGCCTTAGCTGACGTTCTGACAACTGTTCTTGAGGATGACCAATCCTGGTATTGGACCGAAGCCTGGCAGTCCGGCGAGCGAGCAGCAGAAGACGATATCGCAACAGGGAGAGGGGAGGATTTCGAGACTATGGAAACCTTCCTTGAAGACCTGGGGCTGGACTTGGCAGAAGTGAGAGCCGTATGAAGTACCGCCGGCTGCCGTCTTTCAAAAAGGCATTCGCGCAATTGCCTCATGAGATTCAACTCAAAGCCGGAAAAGCTTTTCTGCTATTCCAGGAAAATCCAAACCACCCATCTTTGCATATCAAACGGATGCGCGGCATACCAGGCGTGTGGGAAGGTCGAGTAGACATTCACTACCGTTTCACATTCCACTATGAGGGTGACACCGCCGTTTTCCGCAACATCGGTCCCCACGACATATTGGACCAAAACCCATAACAAACCGATTCTCGATCCATACACCGAAGGAGCTAAATATGTTACGAGTCTGTGTCATCGGCATGGGGCCCATCGGCAATCGCCATGCCACGATTTACAAGGAAGACCCGCTGGCTGAGTTGGTTGGCGTGTGCGACATCGTCAAGGAGCGGGCGGATGCGGCGGCGGCGCGATTGGGCGTGCCCGCATTCTACGACGCGCCGACGATGCTGGCGGCGCTCGCGCCCGACCTGTGCAGCGTCACCACGGGCGGCTACGAGTATTCGAGCGACCACTATCTGCCCACGATGCAAGCGCTCGAGGCCGGATGCCACGTCCTCGGCGAAAAACCCATCAGCAACGAGATCGAGAAGGGCGCGGAAATGGTCGCCAAAGCGCGCGAGAAGGGCGTGTGCTACGCCATCAACCTCAACCACCGCTTCACGCCCGCCGCGTACCTGGCGAAACAGTGGCAAGACGAGGGCCGCATCGGGCATTTGCTGTTCGTCAACATGGCGCTGTGGATCAAGAACCCGGCGGAAAGTTCGCCCTACTATATGATCAAGGCGCTCAATCCCCACTCAGTGGACATCATGCGCCACTTTGGAGGCGACATCGAGGCCGTGCAGTGTTTCGGCATGACTGCGCCAGGACGAAAAATCATCACCACCGCGCACTTCAGTATGCGCTTCAAGAACGGCGCGGTCGGCGGGCTGACCGCTTCTTACGACATCGAGCGTGGGCATCCTATGGAACGCTGCGAGGTCGCCGGAACCGACGGGCGCTTCGTCGTCGAGGATATGTGGCGCGAGGCGACGCTCTACCCGGCCGGCGACTTCGAGAAGCGCGTCTACACCAACCCCGTCTTCGGCGGGATGCGCGACTTCGAGG
>JAKJAB010000020.1:16945-19294 GCA_022707725.1 Chloroflexota bacterium
CGTTCCGCAACCGCATTCACAGGTTCCTGGAAGAAGTCACGAACGGCGTTCCGCCCGATCAAATTGACGGTTCTGGCGCGGACGGTCTCGCTGCGCAGAAAGTTCTCCACGCGGCAATTGAGTCGTTGCAGACAGAATCTATCATTAAAGTAGACGGTAGTCGGTAGACAGCAGACAGGGGGGAGAAAACCCCCGTCTACCGTCTACCACCCCAAAACCTACAGGAGAAAACATCATGAAACTTGGCGCAAATTCTGTGTTATTCGGGGCGTTCGATTTGGAGACGGCTTTCAAATATACGGCGCTGGCTGGGTACGACGGCATTGAGCTTTCGGCCATCGACGGAATGAGCGAGCATTTGGTGATCGACCGCTGGCAGGCGCTCGCCCCGGAGATCAAACGGCTATCAAAGACGTACGGTCTGGAATTGCTGGCTATGGAACAACCGTCACAGGACCCTGCGATCATGGAGCAGGCGTTCCAGGCGGCGGTGGAGATCGGCATCCCCATCGTCAACTGCGGGCCGGGCGGCAAAAGCGAGGATGAGGCCGCTTGGTCGCAAGTCATCGACTCGCTCGGCGCTCTGGCGGCTATGGCCGAAAGGTACGGTGTGACGTTGTGCGTCAAAGCGCACGTCGGCGCGAGCATCTATAACACACCAACGACGTTGCGCGCGATGAGAGAGATCGCGTCGCCCGCGTTCGGCATCGATATGGACCCCTCGCACATCTATCGCTCAGGCGAAAATCCGGTCGAGGCCATCGCCGCCGTCATCTCGCGGGTGAAGCACGTCCACATCCGCGACTGCAAAGGCCGCCAGCACGGCCCGGGCGCGCCCGCCGATCAGGCCAACGGACGCGGCGATATCGATCTGGTGGGCTACGTCCGTGTGCTGCACGAGCACGGCTATGCCGGGCCGCTGGATTTGGAGATCATTGGCGCAAAGGGGCAGGGCTACACCCTGGAACAGTGCATCACCATCGCGGCTGAATCGCGGGGGCACATGCAAGCGTGCCTGCAAGCTTGCGGCGCGCGGTAGAAGTTTTTCGACAGGATTCATTTGAGCAGCGTGCTCTTGCCCGCGCCGTTCGGCCCGACGACGGCGACCTGCTCGCCCGGTCGCAGGTCGAACGTCACGTCGTCCAGCGCGGCGTTCCCGTTGTAGCGCACCGTCAGCCCGGAGACGGCCAGAATCGGCGCGCCCGGCTGGTGCGGCGCGTAGCGGCGGGTGAGCATGGATTTGAAGGGGGTGGCGAAGGATAGCATAGTTGTCAGAAACTACACGGCATTTTGTAATCGTTCGACCAGCCAGATATTGACCAGGGTTTCTGGCAACACGCCACGCTTCCGCGCCACATTCTGCACTTGAGCATACACTTCTGGATCAAGAGTGATTCGCCGCCGCCGTTCTGCCCGAACTTCGAACGTCGCCTCGCGTGTCTCATCCCAATAGTCAGCAAGACTGTGTGTATCCCAGAATTCTGCAATCTCTTCCAGTGTGCTTGCCTTTGAAATACTCGTCAGTTCCTCATTTTCGCTCATAGAACCTTCTTTCGCGCCTTTCCATATCCCGCGCACTCAAAATCAAAGCTGAATGATCAGATTTGTGAATAAACAACACGATCAGATACCGCCCCGCATCCGTCTGCCCCAAAGCAGCATATACATCTTCCCCCGTACGCTTGCCCTTCTCCACAAAGCGATAACGGACTCTATTGAAAAAGACCTCTTCAGCCTCATCTTGGGAGACATTGTGTTTAACAGTCAGCTTGTCAACCACATCGGCTAACCATACGAAATCGTCAATGTACATCCTTCACCTCACCTTTCGTGTTAGGCTTGAGGTTTGAAAGTATTACCGACTCTCCTGAAAAAAGGTCGCTGTTGACTTGAATGTGGGGAGAAATCGGTAAAAAGCCCAACTTTTAGCGCGTTTCATCCCTACAACGCAGGAGTTGTGAAGCATAAGTAGGACATCACGCGCACCAGTTTTTGAAAAATCGGGTTTCCTCAGCGGAGTCTTCACAGGATTTACAGGATAATTTCAGGAAAATCCTGTCGATCCTGTAAATCCTGTCTAATTCCTTTGCCTTACTGTCTGCGCTAACCACACCACGCCGAAGCACACCGTACAGGTCAGCACAATCGCCGCGCCGGAAGCGATGCCGATGTAGTAAGAGAGATAGAGTCCCACCACCCCGGAAACTGCCGCAATGACCGCTGCGAGCGCCATCATCGGCAGCATACGTTTGGTGAGCAGGTAAGCCGTCGCCGCCGGGGTGACGAGCATGGCGACCATCAGCGCCACGCCTACCGTTTGCAATGATACCACAATCGTCACCGCAATCA
>JAKJAB010000210.1 GCA_022707725.1 Chloroflexota bacterium
TGCCGCGGGGTTCGCTCCACTGCTGCACCGCGGCGAGGAATTCCGCTTTGGCCGGCGGCTTGATCGACAACGCCCCCTCGCGCGGCCTGAAGGCGACATCGTCACGGCTGAACGGGGTCGTATCTTCGATCGACAGTGCTCCGGGACGATTCCAATGCAAGTCCTGCAAATGCCGCAGCCGGAAAACCGCGATATCATCCAGCGCGGGCGCAATATCGACCAGCCCGAAGGTGTGCAAGACCCCGCACAACATCGCTCGCAGAGCCTGGCGCAAGAAACCCACCCACTGATCCCGCGCATCTCTGCACAGCAAGTCCTGCTGATAATAGTGGCTCTTCGGCTCAGGGTACAGTTTTATGAGGAATTGAACCACTTTGTCCAATGAAAGCCAGACATCGTGCGGCAAATAAGCCAGAACATCCAGGATGACCCACCGCAGCATGTAGTGCGTCGTCCGCACCATATTGTCGACACTCGCCAACATCCAGTAGTTCTGATAGTTCCACTGAATCTTGACGTCGCCGGCGCGCCAGTCGGGCCACCAATCGGTCCAGTCCTGCATACTGCAATAGATTTGGTAAAGCGTCGCAAGCTGGCTGCCGGGCGTCTGCATCATCCACGGTTGGAGCAACGCAGCGTTGAGCGTCACCGGGTCGCCTGGCAACAGAAGCTGCGCGTTGGCGAGGACGTGGTAGAAAAATTCGACGATAGCCGGTGGAAGTTCCAGATCGGCAGACCACGCCGCAATCGAGGCTTCGGCCAGGTAGGGCGTCGGCGGGCATAAGGTGATCGCGCCCGGCTTGTTAGAGTTGCTCAACAGACGTTGGACGTCATCCGGCGCAGGCGGCCAGATAAGCGCTTCCTTGCCATAGTAGTCAATGCGGGGCATACGCCAGCGCGGACGAGGTCGAATGTGATAATTTTTGGACTGCACCAGGCCCAGCAATTGTTGAACTTTCGCCAGCAGCAAACGTGGATCGACAGCCGGGACGTGCGTGGCAGGAGGCGGCTCGGTCTCGAAAGGCAGATAGGCCGTCGGCAGCAGCCTGAACATCTCGAACGGGACGAAAAATTGCCCTTCTTCATCTTGCAGCCCCAGACCCACGTTGAGAATCCGCTGCATCAGCGTGACTGCGGGCTTGGAAAGTGACAGCAATTTATCGAGGGATGCCGGTTGGGTACTTAGGCCCAACAGGCTGTTGTGCAGGAGCAAGTACAGATAGTAACGCCGCTCCTCGTCGGTAAGCGTGTCCAACTGGCGGGCAAACCGTTCCGGATCGAGAAAACGTTCGATGAGTTGCTGCACCAGATCGACGCGGCGCTGCCCCTTGGGTTTGACGCCGAGTCGGGTGATTTGTCGGCGGATAAAGTCGACGCGCCATTGCAGCTCCGCGATCCCCTCGACAAACTCGGCGATGTCGAAGTCGTCGGCATCCGGATACGTCCAGAAGGGCGGCGCTTCCGGCGGCTTCACGGGCTTGCCGGGCTGCAACCACACGTAGCTGAGCTTCTCGGTGAGGGTATCCGGCGCGCAGACTGCCGATGTGTTGGGGATGTTTACTTTCCACTTCATGATGTCGCCTTAACGTTGTTGCGTGTGCGGCAGCGCGCCGGGAATTTCCTCATCGTAGAGGATGAGATAGCGATAGCCCTGCTCGGTCAGGAAGCGCTGGCGGTTGGCGCTGTATTGTTGGTCCACCGTCTCTTTGCTGACGATGGTGTAGAAATACGCCTGCCGACCGTCGGATTTGGGGCGCAGGATGCGCCCCAGTCGCTGCGCCTCTTCCTGGCGGGAGCCGAACGTGCCCGAAATCTGGATGGCGACGCTGGCATCGGGCAGGTCGATGGAGAAATTCGCCACCTTGGAGACCACCAGGGTTTTGACTTCGCCTGTGCGGAACTTCTCGTACAACTGCTCGCGTTCCACCACCTTCGTGTCGCCGGTGATCAGGGGATAGCCGTAATGTTTGGCGATCTTTTCCAGTTGTTGCAGGTACATCCCGATGACGAGCACCTGTTCGCCTTCATGATACTTCAGCAGCCGATCCAGAATGTCCAGTTTGACGGAATTATCCGCCGCGATGCGGTACTTCTGCCGCTCTTCGGCGACGATGTATTCCAGCCGCTCAGCCTCCGGCATATCCACGCGAATCTCGTAGCAGATCGCCGGCGCGATCCAGCCCTGCCGTTCGAGATCGTGCCAGGGGACGTCGTACTTCTTCGGCCCGATGAGCGAGAAAACGTCCTCCTCGCGCCCGTCCTCGCGGACGAGGGTGGCAGTCAGCCCCAGGCGGCGGCGCGCTTGCAGTTCCGCCGTGATACGGAAGACCGGCGCGGGCAGCAAGTGGACTTCATCGTAGATGATGAGGCCCCAGTTGCCCTCGTTGAACAGTCCAAAGTGCGGGAATTCCTGTTCCAGCGGCAGGTGTTGGTCTTTCGTGCCGCGCTTGCGATGGGTGAGAATCTGGTACGTGGTGACGGTGATGGGGCGGATTTCCTTGCGCAAGCCGGTGTATTCGCCGATCATATCGGCGGTGACGGTGGTTTTGTCGAGCAGTTCCTCGCGCCACTGGCGGGCCGCCACAGTGCTCGGCGTAAGGATGAGCGTGTTGGTCTGCGCCAGCGTCATAGCGACCATGCCGACGATGGTTTTCCCCGCGCCGCAGGGCAGCACAATCGCGCCCGCGCCGCCCGCATCGGAGCCGTCGGCCCAGAAGACATCGCTAGCGTCGCGCTGGTAGTGACGGATGGTGAAGGGCAACCCCTCCGCCGTCATCTCGCGCAGTTGGATGGGCAGCACACCGCCGTCGAGGTAGCCGACGAGGTCCTCGGCGGGATACCCGGCTTTGACGAGCGCCTGCTTGACGTGCCCGCGCCGTGAGGCCGGGACTTGCAGTGTGTGCGGTCCGATGCGGTCGAGGATGTAGATTTTGAGGTTGCGGTTGCGCTCCAACTCCATCAATAGGAGCGGATCGTCGGACATCAAGCGCAGGCGGGTGGGGTCGTTGGGATCGCGGGTGAGGCGCACGCGCCCGTAGCGCCCAATCGCCTCCTTGATTTCGACGATGACGTTATCGGGCAAGGGATACTTGGCGTAATCGTGCAAACCCTCAAGGATTTCGTCGGCGGTCATCCCCGCCGAAGCTGCGTTCCACAACGAGAGAGAGGAAATGCGGTAGGTGTGGATGTATTCCGGGCTTTTTTCCAACTCGGCAAAGCGCGCGAGGTGGTCTCTGGCGTCCTCGTAGTGCGCATTGTTCACTTCGAGAAGCACAGTCCGGTCACCTTGAACGATCAACGGCGCATCCATTCGGTATTCCATAACTGAGCTATTTTACAGCATCATGGGATTTCGTCAATGTGTGGTAGAATCTGGTTGCAAGATGCAAGATGCAGGATGCAGGATGCAGGATGCAGGATGCAAGATGCAAGATGCAAGATGCAGGTGCAGGAATAGGTAGTCGAGCCATTCGCTCATTCTCGATTCCTCATTTGCCATTTGCCATTTGCCATTTCCTATTTCTCAGGAGGAAACACTATGCAACGGTTGTTGGTCACGGGCGGGGCTGGGTTCATCGGTTCGAATTTTGTGCGCTATATGCTGGAGAAATACTCCGGTTATTTCATCGTCGTCTACGATAAGCTGACTTACGCCGGGCGGTTGGAGAACTTGCAGGACGTGGCGGAGAAGTTCGCGGGGCGCTATGCCTTCGTGCAGGGCGATATTTGCGACGGTGCGGCAGTCGAAGCAGCGCTGGCCGAATACCAGGTCGATACCATCGTCAACTTCGCTGCGGAGACGCACGTGGATCGCTCGCTGATGGAGCCGGGCGCTTTCATCCAGACAGACGTTTTTGGGACTTACGTGCTTCTGGAAGCGGCCAGGAAGTTGGGGCTGGAACGCTATCACCAAATCAGCACCGACGAAGTTTACGGGCAGGTATTGGTAGACCGCTCTAAGGAGACCGACAACCTGAAGCCGCGCAGCCCTTACGCCGCCAGCAAAACCGGCGGAGATTTGATGGTGTTGGCTTACTACGAATCGTGGGGGCTGCCGGTTACGATCACGCGCGGCTCGAACAACATCGGTCCGTACCAGTACCCGGAGAAAGTCGTGCCGCTGTTTGCCACCAACGCTATGGACGACCAACCGCTGCCCGTCTACGGCGACGGCTTACAAATGCGCGATTACCAGTATGTGATCGATCACTGCGAGGGCATCGACGCCGTGTTGCACAAAGGGCAGATTGGCGAAATCTACAACATTGGCACCGGCGAGGAAATGACAAATATCGAGATGACCAAAATTGTGCTGGCGACCCTGGGCAAGCCGGAGAGCCTCATCCGTTACGCACTGGATGTCAGCAAGCTGGCCGGCCTGGGCTGGGAACCGAGCCACTCCTGCGCGGAAGCCATCGAAAAGACCGCGCGCTGGTACGCGGAGAACGAGTGGTGGTGGCGGCCCATCAAGAGCGGTGAGCTGTACAAGGCGTATTACGCGGAGCAGTACGGTAAGCGGTTGGGGGTAGGGAGTAGGGGGTAGGGAGTAGGGAGTAGGGAGTAGGAAGTAAGGAGTAAGATATGAGCGCGTGCCGCTATTCCTGCTTCCTGCCTCCTGCTTCCTGCCTCCTGCTTCCTGCTTCCTGCCTCCTGCTTCCTGCTTCCTGCCTCCTGCTTCCTGCTTCCTGCCTCCTGTATCTTGAGTCATGATTTCTGATTCGGC
Source organism: Chloroflexota bacterium (assembly GCA_022707725.1). Classification (GTDB taxonomy): domain Bacteria; phylum Chloroflexota; class Anaerolineae; order B4-G1; family SLSP01; genus DSWT01. The sequence goes on from JAKJAB010000210.1 coordinate 4,724, forward strand.
TGCCCGGAATTTGTCGAAGAGCGTCAACCGCGCGGCGCGGGAGTTTGGGCTGATCGCGGATGGCGACTGCATCGCGGTGGGCGTCTCGGGCGGCAAGGACAGCCGCGTGCTGCTCGATGTGCTGCGACGCGGCGTAGATGTCCCCGGCGCTTACAAGCTTGTGGCAGTGCATATCGATGGAACGAACGCCGGCTTGCCCAATCTCGTCCCTACGGTCGAGCCGTGGTTCCACGAATCGAGCGTGGAGTACGACATCGCGCCATTAGCCGTAGCGGAGGACGAACCCTTGCCGATGGAGTGCTTCCGCTGCGCGCGGAACCGGCGCAAGGCGCTGTTTTTCGCCGCCAAGCGCCTGGGCTGTAACAAGGTGGCGCTCGGCCATCACGCCGATGATGCCGCCGTCACCACGCTGATGAACATGCTCTACAAAGGCCGGCTGGAGACGCTCGAACCGCGCCGGAGTTACTTCGACGAGCAACTGACATTGATCCGCCCGTTGATTTACACCACCGAAAAGGAAATCGCCCGCTACGCCCGCGCGCAGGGCTGGACGTTCCCGCCGGAGCTGGCGTGCCCGCGTGAAGCCGATGCTCGCCGCGCCAAATTCGAACACTTCCTGGCGACGTTCAAAGACAAGGAACGCGCACAAATCCGCGCGAATCTGTGGCATTTATGTCAACGGATCGAACGGATTCCAACGGATTACAATGACGCAAGATCGCTATCATGAAGCCCGGCTGCGCAAGTTGAGTCGCTTTCTCGCGCTGCTGCTGCGCCACCAGCCGGCGCGCTTCGCGCTCTCCCTGGATGCCGGGGGCTTTGCAGACCTCGACGCGGTGCTGCGCATCCTCAAGGGGCTGCCCAACTTCCGCTGGGCCACCCGCGCCGATATCGACGCGCTGCTCGCGCTGCCAGGGCGCAAGCGCTTCGAGATCGTGGGCGGGCGCATTCGGGCCTTGTACGGCCATACCGCCATCCGCCTCGAGTACACACCCACGTCGCCGCCCGACACGCTCTATCACGGGACTGCGCCGGAGAACCTCGACGCCATCCGTAACAAAGGATTGCTGCCAATGCACCGCCAGTACGTCCACCTGGCGACGACGCCGGAGACGGCGCGCACCATCGCGCTACGCCACACGGACGAGCCGATGATCTTGTGCGTAGATGCAGCAAAGGCGCGCGCGGCAGGCGTGGTTTTCTACCACCCGGAGGAGAATATCTACTTGTGCGAGGCGGTTCCGGCGGAGTATGTTACACAGCAGGGTTAAGTCTTATATGTCCAGCTTTCGTTGCGCGAGAGCCGCCATCCAGGGGGGAACAAGGCTTGCAGCAGCGCGAGAGCGCGCTCAGGGATGGTGGTGTCGTGGATGAGGGCGAGCATCTCTGCGGAGCGGTAGCCGGTGACCAGGTGCGCCAACGCCGTCGACGGCCATACGATGACGGGGACGTCTGGCGCGAGTGTATCGCCAACGCGGACCGTGGTTCCCGTGCTTTCCAGCGTCACAGCGCCCGCATCGGTCTCGAAACCGACAGCAGTTGCGAGAAGCGGCATAGGCAATTTTAGGCAGGCAATCGCCGCGCGCATGAATCCGGCGGCGTCCAGCACCTTGATCCAATCCGCGTCAGGGATCGTACCGCTTTCAGGATCGGCGCCCTGGACGATGATCTGCGCACCACACGCA
>JAKJAB010000211.1 GCA_022707725.1 Chloroflexota bacterium
ACACGACTTGTTGTTGTGTCATCGTCAGCCTGTTCCAAACTTCGTGGGCCGCAATAACCGGCGGCGTGGTTGACTGCCCCTTGAATGCCCTGATCTCCTCCGGCTTTACTGCGTGTTCCATCATCTTCCTTGTCCTCCACTTGCTGACTCACAATGATTGTGTAAGTTGCCAACAAGTGTCGCACAGATTCTCCACACAGCGGCTGGGCGGCCTGGGGGGGAATGTCGGCAGCACGATCTGTAACTGCCAGGGGCACGCGGCAGTGCAGACCAGGGCGCAGTTCAATGACACAGTCATCATTACCACGCTTCTCTGCACCGAGATCGACGAGAGGGAATTGCTGTCCGTACAACGGATGTCGAGGATCGGTGATGGTAATGTTTCCGTTTAGTACTACCTGTCTAGCCGTTAGCGGGGTAGTATCTTGGGTGCAGTACAATCGTATCCGCCTGGATGAAGCGGCCCAGCGCGGGGTCGTAGTAGCGGGCGTTGTAAAAGTACAAGCCTATCGAGCTGTCATTACATTAAGTTGCTCCGTGAAAACATAGGCTCCTGGTGGTAATATAGGACTGCGAACTGGCCAGAGTTCAGTCCCATATTTCATCACCAGGAGGTATTCGTATGTTAGCCGAAGTTGTCCGTTTCAGCAAGTGGCTGCGCCGCCGTAGTCCCCACGCCACCACCGTCGTCCACTACACCAATGATCTGGAATTGTTCTTTGCCTGGGGCGACAAGCCCTGCGAGGCCATCACCTTGCACGACATCGATGCCTACATCGAACACGCCCAGGCTCTCGGCCACGCCGTCGCCACCATCAACCGCCGCCTCGCCGCCATCCGCGCCTTCTACGCCTTTCTCAGTCTGGAAAGCGACACCCCGCCTGCCAATCCCGTGTTGCCCAAGCGCCACTTCATCCGCCAGGGCCGCCGCCTGCCCCGTGACGTCGAAGACGCGGTCATCACACGCCTGTTCGCCGTCATCACTGTCTCCCGCGACCGCGCGATGTTTCTGTTGATGCTGCGCTGCGGCTTGCGAGTGGGCGAAGTGCGCAGCTTGACCCTGAGCGACCTGTACCTTCAGCCCAGCGCCGGGCAGTTGCCGCGCCTGTGGGTGTCTGGCAAGGGCGATACCCGCCGCGTGGTCTATCTGTCTGCACAAGCCGAGAGCGCGCTGCGCGCCTGGCTGGACGCGCGTCCGGTGGCCGAGTCTCAAGCCATCTTCCTCAATCGTTTTGGCCGCGAGTTGACCATCACCGGTATCCAGGAGCGTCTGGCGCACTACTGCCGCGAAGTCGAGGTGTGGATTACCTGTCACCAACTGCGCCACACCTTCGCCCGCCACCTTGTCGAAGCGGGGATGCCCATCACTTCGATCCAGAAGCTGTTGGGCCACGCCCGGCTGCGCACCACCCAGGTCTACCTGCACATCTCCGATCCGCAGGTGCAGGCCGACTATCAGGCGGCAATGGCATACCTGGCGCAGCGTTTCGCGGTGGAAGGCAGTGTGCAATGAGCGGCAGGAGCACATCCCGCATCCGGCTCTCCGACGCGGCTCTCACGCCCTTCGGCCAATGGTTCCCGGCCAACCGTGGTTTCTACGACAATTTCCGCGCGTGGTTGCAAGCGGGCGGTTACGGACCCTCCGCCCTCAACATCTACGGCGCGGCGGCGCGGCTCGCTCTGGGCTTGCTCGACAAACCCTACTGGCAGATCGATCTGGAGAGCGATATCGCCCGCGTAGAAGCGCATCTCCAGGTCCACTACACCCCCAGCACGCAAGTCGATTACCACAAAGGTCTGCTCAAGTTGGTGGAATACCTGCATCTCCGCTGCCCGCAAGCGCCGCCGCCCAAGCCCATCCACTGGGAATACTACCTGCATACCTTCCCGGAATGGCTGGCGACCGCCGTCCGCGCCTACCTGCGCCACTGCCAGCGCGCCTGGTTGCCCGAAACACAACATCAAGCCACTAAGGATGCCCTCAGCCACCTGACGCTTTTTTTGCGCTGGGCCGTCCAACAGACGCCGCTGACCCAAGCGGCGGACATCACCCCGGCCTTGTGGTACGACTACGTGGACGCGCGTCTGGCGGCAGGCATCAGCCCCGTCACGCTCAACGGCGAACTGAGCGCCCTCCTGGCCTTCTTAAAGGACCTGGCAGAGCAAGGCTGCCCACTGTGCGCGCGCGCTTTGCAGATCCTCCCGCTCAAGCAAGGCCCCAAGCTGCCGCGTGACGTGCCGCTGGCGCAGTTGCGGCAACTCTTGGTGCAGATCGAAACCGACGCCGCCTCTCCGCATACGGGCATCCGGCGGATGGGCTTACTGGATCGCGCCTGGTTTCTGTTGATGCTGCACAGCGGCCTGCGCATTGGCGAGGTGCGGCGGCTGCGGCGCGCCGACCTCGATCTGCAAGGTCCACGTGTGCGCATCGAGCAATCCAAAGGCTTGAAAGACCGCCTGGTACCGCTCAGCCCGACCACGGTGACGGCCTTGCGCGCCTACCTGGACGTGCGCGGCCCCGCCAACAGTGAGCACGTCTTCATCTACCGTCACCAGCCGTTGAGCGACTGCTACTGCTCTGAACGCCTGCTCACTTACGGAGCGCGCTGCGGCACCCGCGTGACGCCGCACCAACTGCGCCACAGTTGCGCCACGCTGCTGCTCAACGCCGGCGCGCCGATCCTGACGGTGCAGACGGTGCTAGGGCACAAGCACATCGACACGACGTTGGGCTACGCGCGGCTCTACGACGGTACGGTGGCTGCCGACTACTACCGCGCGATGAGCGAAATCGAGCCGCACCTGGCGCTGGCCGGCGTCCCGGAAGCCGTTCCGCCCACCGGCGGGCAACTGCTGGCGCTGGTGGAGGCGCTGCGCGACGGCACGCTCAATGCCCAGCAGCAAGAGACGGTTCACGCGCTGCGCGCCGCGATTCTGCGCCTGACGGAACCGCCCGACCAGGCTACTTGACAAGTCCGGCAGCCTGGCTATACTACCTTTACCCCAAAGGGAAGACGGGAGGACGCTGCCGGCCAAGACAGTGTCTCCCGTTTTCTGTAATATGGTTTCAGGTACCTGGCTCTATCTCTTCGGCATACCAACAATATATATGCATATCTAGCGATGCTCCAATCCGTACTAATCTTTCAAGAATAGTTGACTCTAGATCAATAAAAGTGCTCAGTTCTTTCTCTAAAGGAGAGAATCCACAGAAGACGTTGGGATAAAGCCCTATCTCTCTGAGTTGCAGGAGAATAGAGATTTTGGGTTCCAGTACATCAAGCAAATATTCCAAATGCTTCTTAAATGGTTGATCCAAAGCATAAGGACTGTCAATACCCCAGTACCCAGTGGGATAAATAGAGCCTGATTGCTTGTGTGTTTGCTCTCCCTTTTTGTGCGCTTTCGAGGGTTTTATCCCCAACTTGGATGTTAACAGTTGGGGATCAACATGATCCCCAACAAACCGCACTGTTACCTGTACTTCCATTTTTGAGGCTTTACTGGGTCTCACTTGTTTGTCCCCCTTCCCGTATATCAATGTCCGACTTGGTCCAACAAGCTGCCAATCCATTCCCAAGAACGTTGGTCAAGGATATCTCCCGTGTCTAGATCGAAGATCATATCGGGGTTACCCTCAACAATGGATTTAGCGTCGTGAATTATAGCGCGGAACTCTTTCTTTGACAGGTTAAACTCCCTCATAGCCCTTCGCTGATCAGTTGTGTAACGACTGGGAGCGCCGCCACCACGTTCTGGCAGCGGATTTAGCTTGGTATAGGCAATAATCCCCGCGCCATACGCTGCTTCCGCAGTCCCACCGATCACCATACCCGCTTCGGCAGGCAAGCCCCCTATGACAAGCGACGTTCCACCAGACGGTAAAGCTGCGGCTAACGATCCGCCTGCCGTCGGTCCCATCGCTGCCGCCCCAGATACGGCTGTCGCTACGCCTTGGATCCCCATAGTCGTCCCAACCGCTTGACTGACGTTGCGACCTACCTGCTGCCCCTCGTAGAAGCTTTCGCTTTGCCGGGTATCCCAGAAAGCATCAACCGTCAAGCTCAACACGGCATTGAACGCGCCGTAGGACATATCATTGGCGACTTGATACGTCACGCCGACGAGAAAGTCCACCCACTTCGGAGTATGACCGGAGGGATCGTGATATTTGAGCGGGTTATTGTAAACGTACGAGTAGCGATTCAGGCTTTGCGGGTTGGCTGGATTGGGTATAATGGAATCCGCACTGATGAATCTGCCCAGTTCCGGGTCGCACATCCGGGCGCCCATGTCGTACAACTTAATGTAATAGTCGCGCCGTTGACCGGTGAACTGCCGGTCGGTCGTCATCGAGCCACTGCGCGTCTCGCCATACGGGTAATAGCGCATGTCGCTCACTTTGCTGCCGGCGGCGTTCGTGCTCAAGGACGCGCTGCCCAGGTGATCGCCGTGTAGGTAGGTGACTTCGCCGCCGCTATCTTTTACGCGCACCGCAACCTTTCGGCGTCGTGGGTCAGAGTAAAGTTAATACTATAAACACTAACTGCTTCCGCAGTATCCTCTTTGGCACATCATGGACCAACATAACAGAGTTGTGCTTAGGGGATACTCCGCACTATGCGCTTCAATTCCTTTATGGCTTGTCTTTCTCGGGGGATCGTTACTATTACCAGCGTCTTGTGCAGAAAACACGCACTATTTCCCATACCTCGCCGTCTTCTGTGTTCGAGGAACCAATAAACAAAACGCCAAGCACTAAACCTATCCGGACACGAAGCCACCGCAACGTTATATTTCTTATTCATTATATACGTATCGAATGTTGTTATTGCATAGAGCCAACTAGTTTTCTCTGAGTTCACTTCTAGACCCTGGATTTCATATCCCTCATCTTCAAGGGCTTGGATTATATCTTCAGGAGTAGCCAATGGGCCAACTACAACAAATAACTGGACCAGAACGAACCCTATGCCGATCAGCATCAGTATTGCCAAAACCAATGAGCCTCGACGTAAGTTCTTGTGTGGTATAGTCATATCCACCCTCCTATCGCTATTGTGGCACAAACTTCTTATAACCATCCTTAATGGGTATTGTGAGAAATTTACCCAGCGCATAGGGAAGTTGAAGTACTTCGGTTTCGTAATCATACTCCCCCTTACTACCGTCATATTGCTTGTATCCTCGCCCATCTCTCGGTGTAAAGAACTTCGTGCTTCGAGTAGATGCATACACTGAAACATCCCAAGCATTTGCCATTTTTTGTGGCAAGGAAGTCGCGCCTACAACACAGGCGTGAAGATGAATCTGAGCGTCATCTGAAAATCGGTTTCTCAACGTTGGATCGATTTCATCGCTCATAAACTGGTTTTCATCTTTATAGCCCTGGGTAATCTGAAGTAATCCTTCGGAGCGACTAGAATCCGCAAAATCACCGTGTCCGAAGTAGTATAAGGCTTCTATCTCACCAGGTTCATTCTTCCTAATAGCCCACAAGAATTCTTCATCAGAGCGCACATTCGTGAATAGGATTTCGTCATCTGTATAGCCCAATGCTAATGCTTTTCGATATTGTGTATGTGCAGCCGCGTAGAAGGAGTGCGTCGGTTCGCTATAGCCAATGCCATACACAATGATAATTTTCTCAAAGCCGTAGGGATCGATATACTTGAGTGGATTATTAAGCACGTAGGTGTAACGGTTGAGCGATTGAGGATTTGCAAAATCCGGCACGATCATATCTGCGCTCACAAACCGCCCCAACCCCGGCGAATAGAACCGCGCCCCATAGTTATACCACCCAAAGCCTTCCTTGCGCTGCCCTGTGAAGCGGAAATCCGTAGGCGACTCGCCGTAGCGGGTCTCTCCAAACGGCGTGTAGCGCAGCGCGCTCACCGGTGCGCCCGCGTCATCCGTCGCCAGGGACGCGCTGCCCAGGTGATCGCCGTGCAGGTACGTGACTGTCACGCCTTCACGCATCGCGATGCGCTGCCCGCCCGCGAAGTAGTAGCTGGTGGTGAGGCGCTCCGCCGCGCTGAGGCGTACTTCCACTGCGCCGGTGTAAGCCGTAAGGCCGTTGTCGTCTTCCCGCAACACGCGGTTGCCGTCGCCGTCGTAGACAAAGCGCGTTACGTCGCCCGTCACCGTGTTCGTCACCACACTCAGGCGGTTTTCGGCGTCCCATTCTTGGGTGTAGGTGAGGGTCTCTGCGCCGCTGACTTCGACGCGCCAGGTCATGTTGCCGTTGTGATCGTAGCCGGCGCGGAATCCGGCGGACGTGGCGACGACGGCAAACGGTTGTGCGACGGTGGAGACGCTGGGGTCGTAGGCGCGCGCGACGAGCGGCAGGTAGATGTGCTGCGGCCACGTCGGCGTGAGCGGTGTGCTGGGTTCCGGCGGTCGCCC
>JAKJAB010000212.1 GCA_022707725.1 Chloroflexota bacterium
CATTTCGCGGCGCACCATCGCACCGTCCACGACTATTCTATGTATTTCTGCGACCAATGCAACCGGCTTGATGAGGGGGTAATCTTCGATGAGCAGGTGCGCCACGTAGGGGTTGGCGGTGACGTAAGCATCCAGCGGGCCGAACAGGTCGAGGATCATCAACCGCCAGCGCGGGCCGTCGTCCAGATCGGGCACGGGGATGAGCGTATAGTTGTCGTATCCGGCGAGGACGAGGTCGAGCATCTCGGTGGTTTCGTCCAGCGTGAAAGGATTGCGCGCGTTGTAACGGTTCGAACTGCCGACCCCGATAAGCGCGTGTTCTGCCTGCTCGCAGAGCGCGTGGAGCACGGGCAAGTGTCCCAAGTGGACGGGCTTCCACCGGGCGACCATACCGATGCGGGCGAAAGGTTTTGTGTTCATTTATGGCGATGAGATAATTTTCTGATAGATGCTGAAAGAGTATAATACAGACGTATGGAATATCAAATCTTTGTGACCAGCGCGCCGGGGCTAGAAGACATCACGGCGCGCGAAATAACCGGGCTGGACCTGGCGCGCGGTCGAGTGGAAACATTGCCCGGCGGCGTAGAATTCTCCGGCGATCTGGAGACCGTCTACCGCGCCAACCTGCTGCTGCGAACGGCGAGCCGGGTGTTGGCGCGTCTCAGTACGTTCTACGCAACCGACTTTTCCGAGCTGCGCACAAAAGCAAGCCGCCTGCCCTGGGAGCGCTATCTGCGCCCCGATCAGCCCGTGTCCATCCGCGCAACCTGCCGCGAATCGAAACTCTATCACTCGGATGCGGTCATCGAGCGCGTGCTAGGGGCCATCGGGGATCGTCTGGGCGCTTCCGTCACGTTGGGCGCTACCGCCGACGAGGAGGCGGACCGGCCCGCGCAACTTGCGGTCGTGCGCTTGTTCAAAAACCGCTGTACCGTCAGCGTCGATGCCTCCGGCGCGCTTCTGCACCGGCGCGGCTACCGCCTGGCGACGGCCAAAGCCCCGCTGCGCGAAACGTTGGCGGCGGGGCTGGTGCTGGCCTCCGGATGGGATGGGCGCGCGCCGTTACTCGATCCCTTCTGCGGTGCGGGGACGATCCCCATCGAGGCGACGCTGTGGGCGCGGAACATCGCGCCGGGCAAAGCGCGGGACTTCGCCTTTATGGCGTGGCCCGACTTCACGCCGGACGTGTGGGAATCAACGTTGGCTGCGGCAATCGCGGCGGAACGCCCCGATGCGCCGCCGATTCTAGCCTCCGACCGGGACGCCGGAGCGATCCGGGCCGCAGAGGCCAACGCCGCGCGCGCGGGCGTCGCGGACGACATCGCCTTCATCTGCCAGGCCGTGTCGGCTATCGCGCCGCCGCCAGGCCCAGGTTGGATCGTCGCCAACCCGCCCTACGGCGTGCGGGTGAGCGAGAACAAGGACTTGCGCAACCTCTACGCGCAGTTCGGCAATGTGCTGCGCGCACAGTGTCCGGGGTGGCGCGTGACCTTTCTGTGCAGCAGCCTTCCTCTCATCGGCCAAACGCGCTTGCCTGTGGAGACGTCCCGCGTATGGACGAACGGCGGTCTGCGCGTGCGGGTGGCGCAGGGCATTGTCACTCGCTGAATGGATTCAGCACGTTACGTGAAAAAGTCCGATGACCGCGCCTGTGGCGTTGTTCCAGGCTTCGATCGCCGTGGGCGTTGGCAATACTTCCACACGGCACGCTTTACGCTTGAAATACGCTTCCGCTTCTGGCGAAAGTGTGACCAGGCCACTTTGCCCGGTACCGATGATGAGACGTTCGGCCCCATCCTCATAGATATATTTCGCCTCGTCCAGCGAGATGACGTGCGAGGTGCCATACAGTGCCTTGGAGAGCTTCTTCTTGCGCTTTTCCACGTCGCCATTGAGCCGGATCACGACATCGTGCTCGATTTTCTCGCCCCCGATGGTGATCGAACCGAACTTCGTGCCATCAATTGTGGGTTTCATTTATCCTCTCTTTGAAGACGGTTCAGAAATTCATGCGGCTTGAGGATTACCGTCTTTTCGTGCTGTCTCAGTATGAGCAAGTCCGGGTCTCCGGTCACAAGGTAATCGGCTTGCGCTATAGCGGCACAAGCGAGAAATTTGTCATCATCCGGGTCGGCGCAAATACTGTGGGCGAGGTCAGCATCGGGAACGATGAGCGCATCAGTGCGTAGGGAACTCACCAAACGGGAAATATCTGCTTCGGTAATCGCATATCGGTCACGGATACGTGGATAGCGCAGCACACGCGCGATTTCAGCAATAATGGCCTCTGATGTGGTCAGAATATACGCCTGATTGCGCCATGCTTCCAGGATTTCAAATGGTGTCCCGCGGGAGAGGATCACACTGCTGACATAGACATTGGTATCCAAAACAACCCGCGGTACATGCTCAGTGATGATCTCAGGCATAGATCAGAATCTGTGCACGGCATCCAGAGCAGCGGCAACGTCGGCCTCCACTTCTTCCGGCTCGACATTTGGGTTTCGCATACGAATTTCGTCGTAGATGCTAAAACGTGTAGCGCGTTCTGCTGCCTGCTGTCGCCATTCCAGATATTGCTCATAGCCGATGATGACGGCAAGCGGGCGTTCATTGCGCTGAATAATCGCCTCGCGTCCGGCATATCCGGCTTCGGTGATCAGTTGCGAAAAGTTTGCCCGCGCTGTGGCGGTGTTGTATGCGCGTTCCATACATGCCTCCCTATATCTATTGTACATTATGTACATAGTGTACAACAGAATGCGCGAAAGTCAAAGTTTGTATTCCCACGCCATCCCCGGATAATACCGGTAGCCGCCCACCGCCTCGATGAGCGGCGCCCCCGCGCTATCCAGCACCGGTGCGTCGTTCCAGGTTTCGACGACGATGCGACGTTCGAAGCTGCTCAAATGCGTGAACAATGCCTTGAGTGCGCGTTGAAGCGTTCCGTCGTCCACGCCAGGGGCGGTGGTGATAGCTATCCCCGTATTCGCGGCGACGAGTACCGGCAGCCCGCGCACCTGCACCAGCCACGTCGAGGGGATGCGGGTGAAGGTGAGCACGTCGCTGCCCTCGCGGGTTGGGCCGTAGAGGTTTGCCGGATCGCAGGCATTCAAGACGATAGGTTCAGCCTCCTCCGTCGCATCGCGGAGGGCGCGCAGTTGCTCCACCACGTCCGGCAGCGCGAATTGCGCGCCCGAAAGCCCTTGCACGAAGTACCCGCGCCGCACCTCGCCGCGCATCTCCTGCCGCTGCAATTCCTGGTAAATCAGGCCCCAATCCCACGAACCGGTCTCGTTGTCCAGGCATTCGCGCGTGACGACGCCGTAGCGCGCCAGCAGTTGCCGCGCCTGCCGGGCCGCGCGCTCGCCGGCCGAGACCGGCTTGCCCATGATGCTGAATCGCTGCACCAACGTCCAACGGCCCACCCAGCGCTGCGGCGCGGCTTGCGTCGTCTGCGCGACTCGTTGGCGCACGCGCTGCCGCGCCGATCTGTACCGCGCCTGCGCCGGTTTGTAACCAACCGGTTGCGTGTCCAGTCCCAATTCGGCGCGTCGCCGGGCCAGGTCGGCTTCGAGCGAGCTGTACTGGCGCGGCGCTTGCGGCTGCGGCTTGCCTTCCTGCACGATCTGGCGCATCGCTTCCAGGCTGTCGTTCGTGACCAGTCCCGCCATCACCAGCTCGATCAACGCCGACTCGACAGCCTTCTCCTCAAGACCCAACGCTTCTCCAATATCGTTGAAGAACACCGCACCCTCGGACTTGAGAAATTCATACACAGCCTCAACGGATTGAACGGATTCAACGGATTTATCGTTTCCGTTAAAATCCGTTGCATCCGTCGACAGGAAAACGTTCCCCTCGCCCCGGAACAAAAACCGCACCCGCCCGTGACGCGGATCGGCTTCGCCGGAACCGATCCACACCAGTTCACCGCTCTGGCAGAGCGCGTCCAGTTCCGCCGGGTTGTACTGTGGGAGGCGCAACGGCAACACATCGCGTTCCCATATCCGGCCGACGACAGGCAGAGCGCGCAGTTGTTGGAGAATCTTGACCAGGCTCCCCCCCTCAGTCCCCCCCATAGGGGGGGAGGCTTTCTCCCCCCCGCCGGGGAGGATTAAGGGGGGGATAACCTGCTGCCACCGCGCTAAAAAGTCAGCGTAGGTGGTAAAGGGGACGGGTTGCACTTCTTTGCGCAGGATCGTGAGCGTGCGGCGGTGAATCTGCTCCAGCGCGCGGCGATCCACGAATTCTGCCTCAAAGGCTGGCGCACCCTCAACCTGCGGCGTGAAGTGCCCGTGGACGAGTTCCCGCGCGGCGATGAGGCGGTCGAGTTCCGCTGCCAGCCAGTCCACCGGGAAGGCGTACCGCGCGCGGATCGCGTCCAGCGTCACCGGCCCGGCGTAGGAGAGGAAGCGCTCTAAAATTCGGCGGGATGCCTCAACGGATTTAACGGATTCAACGGAAGAATTATCCGTTAGAATCTGCTCAATCCGTTGAGAGGTTTCTTCAAATGCGCTCTTGTACTCTGTTTCGTATTCCGCGAACACCCAGCGGAATTCGGGTTTCGTTGCCGTCGGGATGTCTATACCGATCACGCGCCCGGCGCCGGTCAGGTGGGCGATCCAGCTTGAGGGATCGACCAACGCGCGCTGCGCGACTTCACTCGGTGAGAGGTCGCCCATTTGTTGCAAGAGGACGGCGAGTTCTTCGGCGGTGCGCGCGAGGGCGGTGGGGGCGGTATGTTGCAGTTGTCCGCGCACCGCGTCGATGGCCTCAGGGCGCAGCAGTTCGTCGAGTGCCACGTCCTTGAGCAGGTCTTGCAGCAGGTCGCGGTTGACCGTCAACAACTGCAATTGCTGCTCGGCTTTGGGCGTGTCCCACTCGTACATCCGCGTGCTGATGAAGTTGAACATCAGACTTTCCGCCACGGGCGAAGGTGTGCGCGTCTCCATCACGGTTACGGCGACCTCGCCGCGTTGGATGCCGCCCAGGACTTCTTCGAGGTGCGGCAGGTCGAGCACGTCTTGCAGGCAGTCGCGGTAGGTTTCGACGACGATGGGGAAGTCGTCGAAGGGACGTACAACCTGAAGCAGTTCTTTGGCGCGCAGGCGTTGCAGCCAGAACGGCGTCCGTTTGCCGCGCCCGACGCCCGGCAGGAGCAGCGCGCGCGCCGCGTTCTGCCGGAAGCGCGCGCCGAACACCGCCGAGTCCGGCAGTTCGCGCAGGATGCGCTCGCGGGCCTCCGCCGGCCCCATCTCCGTGATGACGTCCAGCGGAAAGTCGGCGTCGGATTCCAGCAGGCGCAGCAGGATGCCGTCGTCGTTGGTCTCGACTTCGATGTTGATGCCCGCTCGTTCGCGCAACGCGCCCGCCAGCGCCAGCCCCCACGGGCCGTTGACACGCCCGCCAAACGGCGAGTGGACGACCATGCGCGGGTCGCCGAGGGGGTCGGTGAAGACTTCCACCAGGATGCTGCGGTCGGTGGCGAGCGCGCCGGTCTGGTCGAGCTGGCTGGCGAGATAGTCGAGCGTGTTCCAGGCCGAGTTCGTGTCCAGGGCGTAAGTCTCGCGGAGCCAGGTTAGCAGAGAACTCACCGCAGAGACGCAGAGCGCGCGGAGTTCTTTTTGATTTTTCTCTGCGTCCTCTGTGTCTCTGCGGTAAGCATCCAGAATGTCTTTGAACGGCGTGTCGTCCGGCAGGGCCAGGTCGCGGCGCAGGGCTGCCAGCTTTTCGGCGACGGCGCGGCGGAAGGCGCCGACGCGCTGGCCGAGTTCGTAGGCCCGCCAGGGGAAGTCGCCGCGCCAGAAGGGCATCCGCGGGATCGCGCCGGGCGCTTCGGTCACGGTGACGCGGTTCTCGTCGATGTCCAGCACGCGCCACACCTGCGAGCCGAGCATCAGCGTGTCGCCGATGCGCGTCTCGAAGACGAATTCCTCGTCCAGTTCGCCGAGTTTGGTCTTGCCGTCGGGCAGGTACGCGCCGAACGCGCCCGTGTTGGGAATCGTGCCGCCGTTGCTCAACGCCAACAGCCGCGAGCCGGGGAGCGGAGCCAGCTTGTTGTTGACGCGATCCCAGTCCAGCCGGGCGCGCAACTCGCGGTATGCCTGGCTCGGATAGCGTCCGGCGAGCATCTCCAGCGTCGTCTGGAACGCGCGCGCGGTGAGGTCTGTGTAGGCGTAAGCCTGACGCACCAGGGAGAAGAGCGCGTCGGCGTCCCACGTCTCCACCGCAACCATAGCGACGACGTGCTGCGCCAGTACGTCCAACGGATGGCGCGGCGTGTGCGTCGGCTCGACCGCGCCGCGCAGCATCCCGCCAGCGATGGCCGCCGCCTCGACCACGTCCTCGCGGTGGGTGGGGAAGA
>JAKJAB010000213.1 GCA_022707725.1 Chloroflexota bacterium
TCGTCCAACGTGAGGTTGAGACGCGGGCACTGAGCTTCGACGGCAGCCATAAGGTAGGCGACTTCGTCCGGGGTGATGCGCGGCTCCTCATCCAGCGGCTGCGCGTGATCCAGGTCAGTGGTGCCGACGAGCGTGATGCCTTCCCAGGGGAAGATAAAGACCGGACGGTGGTCGAGGGGATGCAGGAAGCTGATCGCCTGACTCGCCGGCAAGCGCCACGCCGGGAAGACGAGATGGCTGCCGCGCAGCGGACGGATGCGCGACGGCGCGCCAACCTCTTCACGTAGCTTGTCCGCCCATACGCCCGTCGCGTTGATGACGATTTTGGCGCGCACCTCCGCGCGGCGATTCGCAACAACGTCGTGCAGGATCGCGCCTGCCACCCGGTTGTCCTCGCGGAGCAAGGTCTCGGCGCGCACGTAGTTGATGGCAAAGCCGCCGTCTGCCACAGACTCAAAGATTACGCGCAGCACCAAACGCGCGTCGTCGGTCTGCGCGTCACCGTAGCGGAACCCGCCTTCCAGCCCATCGGCCACAATATGCGGGGCCAGCAGCCGAAAATCTTCCGGGCTGTAGTGCGTGTGACTCCATTGCAGGGCCAGCAGATCGTAGACTGTGAGGCCCGCACGGTACGTCAGCTTGCCGGGGAAGTCGCCCTTATACGTTGCCAGGAGAAAGCCCATCGGATCGATCAGTCCTGGGCCTTCGTGGATCAAGCGTTTTCGCTCCCGCACCGAGGCGCGTGTGAGAAAGACCTTGCCCTCTTTGAGATAGCGCAATCCGCCGTGAACGAGCTTCGACGAGCGACTGGACGTCCCCCAGGCGAAGTCTTTCTGCTCGACGAGCAGCGCTTTCAACCCGGCGCGGGTCGCCTCGCGCAGAATCCCCGCCCCCGTAATCCCTCCGCCGATAATCAGCACGTCCCACGGCTGCTCCAGCTTTGCCCAAACCTCGTCACGCCAATCCTTTGTCCACATCGCATCCCTCCAAAAATAAACCACCAATCTCGCTAATCCACGCGAATCTTTTTTGAAATTCGTGATTCGCGGTTAGAAGTCATCTCAGAGCAATTTCCCCGGATTCATGATGCCGTCCGGGTCGAGGCTGGCGACGAGGGCGCGCAGCGCCGTCATTCCCACCTCGCCCTTTTCGGCGGCCAGATACGGCTTGTGATCCACGCCGACGCCGTGTTGGTGGCTGATGGTGGCCCCTTGCGCGACGATAGCCTGGCTTGCGGCGGTCTTGAGCGTTTGCCAGCGTTCCAACGTCTCTTCGGGCGTGCCCGCGCGGCGGAAGAGGTACTGCGTGTAGACGTTGCTGCCGTAGGGGTAGGTGTGCGATAGATGGGTGAACACGTGGACGAATTCGTCCTTGTCGAGCAGCGCCGAACGCAGCGCATTTTCGATGGCGTCGATGAGCGCCGGGATGTGTGCCCAATCGGTGGCCGTCTCTAAAGTGTCGATGGCGTAGCCGGCTTCCCACAGCGAATCCCGCAAGTACGGCGACTTGAAGCGGTTCTTGTGCCACGTTTTGCCGAACGTTTGCCCCACGTACACGCCGCCGTGATCGCCCGCGATCCCTCGCGCTGTCTTGTACGCTGTCTGTGTCACGGCTTCTTGCCCGGCGACGCCCAGAATGAGCATACACTTCTCCTCGCCGGCCCCGCGCACGGCGAGATAGCGTTCCAGCCCGCCGATGAGAAAGGCGTGACCAGCCAGAACCAACGTCGTTGTCGTCTCGGCGGCGGTGCTCAGGCGCAGCATCGCCAGAGGTAGTTTTGCCTGCATGATCTCACGGACGGCGTTCAACCCCGCCTCGAAGGTGGGGAAGAACAGCGCGTGGAACTCCTCGCGCTCCGGCAACGGGCTGACGCGCACGGTGGCCTCGGTAATGATGCCCAGCCGTCCTTCGGAACCGAGCAGCCAT
The DNA here is from genome assembly GCA_022707725.1 of Chloroflexota bacterium. Classification (GTDB taxonomy): domain Bacteria; phylum Chloroflexota; class Anaerolineae; order B4-G1; family SLSP01; genus DSWT01. The sequence goes on from JAKJAB010000213.1 coordinate 1,927, forward strand.
TCGCGTACATCCGGTCCGGCGGCGGAAGCGGGGACGTTGGCGGGAATCTCCCACGTCCCAACCGGCGTCTCGACGCGTCCACCCGCGAAGAGCTTTTCGATGCGCCCGTAGCCGAGCGATTGTTGCCCGCTCGACCGCGCCGCGATCCACCCGCCGAGCGTCGAATACTCGAAGGATTGCGGATAGTGCCCCAGCGTGCAACCGTGCGCGCGCAGGTGCGCCTCCAAATCCGGCCCGCTGACTCCGGCCTCGAACGTCGCCAACTGGCTCACCGGGTCGAAGCCCCGCAGGCGACACATGCGGCCCATATCTACGGTGAGGACGGGCGCGTCGCCGGACAGCGGGTTGATTTGCCCCACGACGCTCGTGCCGCCGCCGTAGGGGATGAGACGTGCGCCCGTTGTCTGAGCGTAGTGGATGAGTTCTCGCACTTCTTCGCCGGTCGTCGGATAGGCGACACCGTCGGGGAAGACGCCAATCACGCCGCTCTTCAGCGCGATCCAATCGGGCAGGCTGTGCCCGCGCGCATGGCGCAGGCGCGCCTCGGCGTCGGTGTGGATCAGTGGGTGTTCCGCCAGCCGCGATAGCGGGACCTGCGCCAGCACATCTTCCAGCGTTGCATCTGGCGTGACCACCCCCGGCCCGGCGACCTTCTCCAAAAACGGCATTCCCGCCTCAGGCAGCGGATAGTCAACTGTGTCATCTCCCCAACCATTCCACCTTCGCATAATGCTCTCCTCAAGAAAATAGCCTCAACGGATCGAACGGATTCAACGGAAAAATATCCGTTAAATTCCGTTGAATCCGTTGAGGAAATCCTTTTCATCCTCGTTGGTGTGGAGTTCCACATGGAAACTCCTCAAGTAAATAAACTGCTAATCTCGCTAATCTACGCGAATCTTTTTGGAAATTAGCGAAGATTCGCGCGATTCGCGGTTAAGAATTTCATCTTTGGTGCTGTGCCGCTTGCCACAGAACCAAGCTTTCAGCCATAGCTTCGCGCGTGACGGTTTCGGCGGTATCGGCATCCCTGCGTCGAAGCGCGTCCAGCAGCCCGGCGTAGAACCGGCTCGAAGCGGCGCGCGCTTCTGGCTGCGTGAAGTAGATACGCCCCATGCTCAAATACAACGCCTCGAAGCCGTTTAGAATCAGCGTGTAGATCGGATTGCAAGATGCTACGGTGAGGCGGTGATGCAGGTCCCAGTCGTAGCGCGCGTAGATATCCGCCGGATCGCCGAGGGCGGGCGGGGCGATCAGATATTCGATGAGGCCGTCGCCGTTGCCGCACGTAGTCGCAGCGCGCGTGTAGGCCGGCGCGAGGGCCAGCCGCACGTCCAACAGTCGCGGGACGAAGTCGAACGGGATGTGGTTCTCGAAGCCATGGTTGCCGTAGCGCGCCAGTGAACTGAGCACGTTGAGGCCGCCCTCGGTCCAGATGTCGCGCACCAACGTGGATTTACCTTGTTGGATGTTGATCCAGCCGTCGCGCTCCATGCGTTGCAGGGCCTCGCGCAGGGTGGGGCGCGTCACGCCGAGTTGTTCGGCCATCTCGCGCTCGGCGGGCAATGGGCTGCCGGGCGGGTACGTACCGTCCAGGATGGCGTTGATGAGGGCTTGTTCGGCGTAGATTGCCGGGCGTTGCGGCGCGGACCAGGTGTTTGTCATACGTTAGCCTCCGTTACCGTTTCAGACCGTTAGCTCTGGTAAGTGGTCTGACCAGTTGTCTTCATGATAACATAGATACACTGGCTGTCAATAGAACAGTCAGGCGAAACGAGGTGCTAACTCAGGCCGTAAACCGGAATCGCCGCTCCATGGATGGCTCGCGCGGCGTCGGAGGCCAGGAAGAGGATAACCTGCGCGATGGCGTCGGGGGAAACCCAGTCTTCGTGACGGGCTTTGGGCATAGCGGCGCGGTTTTCGGGCGTGTCGATGGTTCCCGGCAGCACGCAGTTGACGTTGATGCCACTGTGTTTGAGTTCGGCGGCGAGGCTTTCGGTGAGCCGGATGACGGCACTCTTGGCGGCGCTGTAGGCGGCGGCGTTCCCCGCGCCGCTCAATCCCGCGCGTGATGCTGTGTGGATGATCGCGCCGTGGCCCTGTTCGAGCATCGCCGGGATAACCGCCTGGCTGATGACAAAGGCCGTTCGTGCGTTGAGATCAAGCATAAAATCCCACGTCTCGATAGGCGTTGTATGCACAGGATCGCCGGCCTTGTACCCGCCGACGGTGTTGGCGAGCACGTCGATGCGCCCGAAGGCGCGCAGAGCTGCATCCACCGCGGATCGAACGCTTTTGGGGTCCGTCAGGTCGGCGGGAGCGACGAGGGCGTTGGGCAAGGCAACCAGGTCGGGTAGCGACTGGCGAATGCCGGTTTCGCTGCGGGCCACCAACACGACGGTCGCGTTGGCGGCAGTGAAGGCGTGTGCCACGGCTTGCCCCAGATTGCCGGTTGCGCCGGTAATAATTACAATCCGATCGGTGAAACCAAACATAGCGGCCTCCTTCGAAAATAAACCACGGAATACACGAAACACACGGAAATCCTTATTTTCGTGCTTGCATGGAGTGCGCCAGCACCGGTGCCTCCTTTCGAGATCCAGCACGAATCTACACGAATTTACGACCTGTGCAATTGGCGTCAAATTCCGATCAGCGGATGCAGCAGATTGAGCAGATTATGGGACTAATCTGCTCAATCTACTGAAAGGGTGTTGCGCAGTGTAGGTCAAAATGGATCGAAGTCAACTATGCGTGTGAATCTTCGAACAACGATTTGCGGAAAGCCGTATCCTCTTTCACTGGACTGAAGCCCATGCTTCTGTAAAGTTGAAGCGCGCCGTTCGGGTTCTGCGCGTCCACACCGAGCGCGGCTTCGGTCATCCCCAGCGATTTTAGGATGTCCAGGCTGCGGGCGATCAACGCGCGCGCCAAACCGCGTCGCCGCCAGGGACGGCGCACGCAGATGGTCTCCGTGTAGCCGCGCTTGCGGTTGTAGGCTGAGTTCTCCTTCTCGTCGATGAAGTTCAGCACCATGCCGGCGACTTCATCGCCGTCCCAAGCCACCTGCCAGATCTCTGGGGTGAAGATGTGGCTTTCCTGCCAGTTCTCGAAGTTCGTGTCGGCCCACTCGTCATCCGAGTAGCCCCAGTGATCGCGGAAGGCTTCTCTGGCAGCGTACCAGATCGTCCAGTAGTCCTCCGTGCGCACCGGGCGCACTTCCAATCCCTCTGGAAGTGGCACATCGGGGATGTTTTCCAGGTCAGGGCGCACCATGAGATAGCCGTAGCGCACGGGGGTGTAGCCTTCATCCATCAACAGCGCCCGCCAGTGTGTTTCGGTCTTGCTGACCCAACACTCGAAATGCTGCCCGTTGCCGGTGGGGTGCGTCGCCGCAATCTCACGCAGACGCGCTTCGTCGTGGCGCAGCATCGCGAGACGGATGCCCTGACCACGCCATTCCGGCAGGAGAGCGACAAAGTGCCCGTACGAGCACGTGCCATCGGATAGCCCGTACCAGTAGACGCGGCTGTAGCCGATGACCTCGCCGTTCATTTCGGCGAAGAGCATATCCCGGTACGGATCGCAGTTGACCAGATGATCGTAATCGCGGGCGATATCTTCCACCGTCGTCGCGCGTTCGACCTGGTCGGCTTCTTTGCTGCCCTGGATAACGGCGACCATGGCCGGATAATCCTCCGGGCCGCGAAAGCCGCGGAAGACCAGGCCGTCGATAGCGGGTGCATCGAGAACAGGCCCGTTGAGAACGGGTTGTGTGCCATTTCTTTTAAAGTAATCATCGTCAGTTCCTCTTATATCGTGTCACACGCTTCCGGCGGATCACAATCCGCCGTTGCCACGGCGGCGCGGGATTATGATCCCGCGCAAGCTGTATTTAAAGTTTGTGTGCTCAACTCAACGCCAGGGCGCAATTCCTTCTCGAAATTGGCGTACTGGCGCACCGGGTGCATCCCGGCTTTTTTGTACAGGTCCAGCGCGCCGGTCAGACTGCCCGCATCGACGCCCAGGCCGACACGCACTTTCCCGCGCCGGTAGAACTCATCGAAGCTGTGGTGCAGCAGCGCCAGCGCCAGGCCGCGTCGCCGCCAGGGACGCCGCACACCCAGGACGTTGACCCAGCCCATATCCGGGTCTTCGGTCACCTTGGACGAGCAGAGCGACATGCCGGCGATCTGGTCGCCTTCCACGGCGACGAACCACAGCGACGGATCATAGTCCGGGTCGTTGTCGATCCAATGCATCCAGCGCGTGAAGGCGTCTTCGAAGGGGCGTTCGACCCAGCCCCAGTGATCCTTGAATGCCTCGCTGTCCGCCTCGAACAGTGCGCGCTCTTCCTGCCCGCGGATGAAGGGCCGGATCGTGATCTCTTCAGGCACGACAGGTTCCGGCGGTGGTGTGTCCAGCTCGATGGCCATGCGGA